>JBDLIR010000082.1:0-7287 GCA_039714815.1 Actinomycetota bacterium
TTGCTGTTCGACGGCGATTGGTCGGCATCTGCCGAAGGCTTCTCCGATCGTGATATGCCGTTTGAGCAGGCGGTTGCATTGTCAACCGGAGACACCGACGCCAGATTGGAGGCCCTGGCGATCTTTGATGAGATCGGTGCAGGCGCGCTTGCACGTCGGTTGCGCAAGGAACTGAGATCTGAGGGGGTCGCCAGTGTTCCGACAGGGCGCCGTCGCTCCACCAGTCAGAATCCTGGGGGCCTGACGGATCGCCAGTCCGAGGTGCTTTCGCTCATGGCACAACAACTCACGAGCCCAGAGATCGCCGATGCTCTGTTCATCTCGACCCGAACCGCTGAGCACCATGTTGCCGCGGTCATCTCGAAGGCCGATGCACGATCGAGGGGTGAGGCGGTTGCGTTCGCCAGGGAGCGAGGCTGGATCGTCGCTCAAAGCACTGACTGAGTAACCGCTCTGCGGAACACCTTCTGGAATATAGGTAACCGGTACCGATGACCCGCCCGGCTCTTCGTCATACGGTGATCCCATCCTGGCTCAACGTGAGCCACGAAGAGGGGGAGAAGCATGAGAAGTGCAAGAAGAAGTGTGTTCCTGTCGATCGCTTCAGTGGTCGTATTGGTCGTGGCCGCGGTGCCAGTGCTGGCACACGGTGACGATCTCGACGGGACGGCGGCAACACATCAGTCGGCGAGCGTCCATGCGTTCCCAGGCCTGCCCGATTTGGATCCCGCCGGGGATGCGAATCGATCGGCAAGCCTGGTCCGGACTGACAACGGAATCTCGTGGAGTATGAACACGGACTCCCTCACACCGGGGGATGTCGTGACCGTCTGGTATGTGATCTTCAACCATCCGGGAGCTTGCGGAGGCAGCGATGCTGTTGAAGGGCCACGATGTGGCGAAGCCGACCTTTTCGTCGACGACGCTGATGTGTCGGTCATGTGGGGTGCTGGAACCATAGTCGGTGGAGAGGGCACGGCCGGTTGGGCAGGGCACCTCAACATCGGAGAGTTGAACTCACCACATCCCGCCTTCGACAACGGGCAGGGTCTTGATCATCCACGTGGTGCCGAGATCCATCTGGTTGTCCGCACGCATGGTCCTGCACGACCGGGATACATCGGGGAGCAACTCCACGTCTTCGCAGCTGAAGGCGACGTGGGAATCGATCTCCAGGCAGCAGCCTTCCGCGGCGAAGGTTGATCAGGGCATCGCCTCCGGGGGGAATGGATCAGCCGGTGGGCACCCGTGATGAGTGCCCACCGCTGCCGCTGTCGGCAACATGGGTAACCGGTACCGATGACCCCGGGGTCCACGTGAGACAGGTCAACGAAAGTGGCTCGAAGTGAGCCGTGAGATAGGAGAGAAACCAATGAGAAAGACACTGATTGCCACGCTGGCCGTGGCGATGATGGCGGTCGCAGGCCCAGCGTTTGCGAACCCGACCCACCCACACGACACGGGTTGTCCTACCGGCAAGGCCCTCACAGGCGTGGAGTATTTGACGGAGATGGGCTACGGCGTTCCGGGATACATCGATGACATCGCCAACGGCGGGAACGGTGATGGATACGTGTGTGCTCGTGCGCTCGGGGATGGATGGTTCCAGGTCTTCCCGGATGCAACTGTCGAGACGATCTACAACTTCTCTGACAACACCTGGTTCGACAACTAGGCCATAGAGGCGGCATCTCAGGGCGTCGCTGTAGACAGGGGGGATTCACCGGTCTACCGCGACGCCTGGTCGCGTTGCCTTCGGACTCTGAAGGCGGAAGAAGCGGCAGCGAGGTCGGAGAGGGAAGCCATGATGATCCACTCAGCTTGCGCGTTGAGTTGAGTGGTGTGACCCGGTTTCCCTCTCTGTCTCGTACCTCGACATCTCCCCGAGCAAGCTGGGGGAGAGAAGCGGAACTGTTCCGTACAAATACCGAGCACCAAGTTCCAAGTACCCCTACACGGTAGATGGAAGACGGTATACGTCTTCAGCCAGCCCCTGTCAGCAACACTGATGCGACGACGAGGTAGCCGCCCATCCCGACGATGTCGGTGATCATCGTCAGGAAAATATTCGACGCGAGTGCCGGATCCTGGCCCAGGCGGCGGAGCAGCACGGGTATCCCGGCACCAACCAGACCAGCCACGAAGAACGCGATCCAAACGGAGACGAACACGATCAAGGCGATCTCCGATGAAGCGATCGCTGCGCTCCCGGTTTCTGTGAAGAGGCTGATCGTCACCGCGGCGACCGCAGCGGCCAGGGCCGCGATCAACGTTCCGTCGATCAATCCGACGATCACCTCACGACGGATTGCACGGAGTGCTCTTCCGCTCGGGAGATCCCCGACAGCCATCGATCGGATCATCACCGCAAGGCTCTGTGCTCCCGAGTTGGCTGCAAGGAGAGCAACCACAGGCATGTACGCCGCAAGCACGGCGTACGTCGTGAGGGTTCCCTCGAATCGAGAGATCACGGATGCGAGGACGATGCCGACCGCAAGGTTGAAGGTGATCCACGGGAGGCGTCTTCGCACGGATCTGCCGACCGGGGTGAATACAGACTCCTCCTCACCTGCACCGACCATGACGGCGATGTCCTCGCCGATCTCTGCGACGATCCCCTCGATCGCTTCGGATACCTTGACCATGCCGACCAGCGTGCCGGTGTGGTCGACGACAGGAATAGCGATGAGCGTGTATCGCTGAATGAGTTCGGCTACGTCTTCACGATCCGTATCTGTGCGGACGACTGCAAGGTCTGTCGTCATCACCTGTTGAAGGCTCGTATCAGGATGGGCGAACACGAGGTCGCGGAACGCAACGACACCGAGGAGTCTGTCTGCGTCGTCAACCACGTACACGTATCGGATGTTCGAGCCGAGGTCGACGTGAAGGGTACGGAGGGCCTCTATCGCCTGGCCTGCCGTCATGTCGGCTGCCAGGGCTGCGAAGTCGGTGGTCATCATGCCGCCGGCGGTATCGGCCGCATAGACGAGCAGGGACTCGACCTCGCGAGCAGTTACGGGATCGAGGGCGTCGATCACCGCGGCACGGTCGTGAGGGTCAAGCGCTCCGATGAGGTCCGCAGCCTGGTCGGCGTCCATCTCCGAGATCAGCGCCGCGGCTTCAGAAGGCTCCAATTCTTCGATGACATCAGCAGCTGGCTCAGGGCGCATCTGGTCGAGAACGTCGCCCGCGTCGACGAGTTCGAGATCCTGAAGGAGGTCCGCGGCACCCTCTTCGTCCAACGCCTCGAGGATGTCGGCGGCCTCGTGGGGGTGTGTGCCCGCGATCTGTTCCCACGCGTCATGGTGAGAGTCGAGGTACTCCTCGGCTTCTACAGGTCTGCGACGCGCGAGTTCCCGAAGGGCTGCTGGCATCTGGCTTGGGCGAGGCAGTCGGAACTTCATGGCGGTTCCAGCCTATCGGGATTTGCCGTCGTGGACGCGATACGGGCCCCGAGGGGGGTCGGGGCCCGTAGCTGAGGTTCTGTCGGACTCCCCAGGGGGGACGAGGGCGTCAGACAGGGCCGCATTGCGGCCTGCCACCACAGCATACCGCAGTCGCAATAGATGTCAAGTCTCAAAGTAAGGAATTGGTCAGTTTGTGGAAATCGATCCAGAAGGACCATGCTCGAAGGACCGCTCGACGATCTTCCCGATCGTCCAAGCGTCCGTCTCCACGTCAGCCAACGCCTGGTGGAGCGCTGCGGCGAGCGGGGCATCGACGGCGAGCAAGAGACCTCCGCTCGTCTGTGCATCGGCGAGGATGAGCCGCGCTCGATCTCCGTGCGGCCCGAAAGCGACCATCGGCTCCACTGCTTTGAGATTCCGGCGCGTTCCCCCCGGGATAGTCCCGCTGTCCGCGAAGCCGTGGACGCCGTCGAGGACGGGCACAGCCTCGACATCGAGGTAGGCGCTGACGTGCGACGCCCGGATCATCTCTGCGAGATGTCCGAGCAGCCCGAAACCCGTCACATCGGTTCCGGCGGAGACTCCGACACGTCTCGCAGCGTCGGAGGCGCCGCGATTGAGGGCTGCCATCGACGAGATCGCGGCCTGCTGGATCTCGGGTGGGACTGATCCGTTCTTGATAGCGGTTGCCAGAATGCCCGTCCCGATCGCTTTGGTGAGGATGAGCACCTGTCCAGGCTTCGCCCCGGCATTCGTGATGATGTCGTCGGGTGAGACGAGCCCGGTGACCGCGAAGCCGTACGTGGGTTCGGTGTCGTCGATCGAGTGTCCCCCGATGATCGTGCACCCCGCATCGGCCATGACATCTGACCCGCCCTCGATGACCCTTCCGAGGATGTCGAACGGAATCGTGTCGCGCGGCCATCCCACCATCTGGAGCGCTGTGAGCGGTTCGGCTCCCATCGCGTAGATGTCGGACAGGGCGTTCGCTGCGGTGATCCTCCCCCAATCGTACGGGTCGTCGACGATCGGTGTGAAGAAGTCGACCGTCTGGACTATGGCACGCGAATCGTCGATGCGGAAGACCCCGGCGTCATCTGCTCCGGTGATACCTACGAGAAGGTCCGGGTGTGTCGTCGATGGGTGGTTGTGCAAGGGACGCAGAACCTGCGTCAGCTCGTCAGGCCCGAGCTTGCACGCTCACCCGGCACCGTGGGAGTATTGCGTCAGACGGATGTTGTCCATGAGGGAAGAGTAGACCAGCGGCCGACCGACACAAGGCGCGAAGGCGTACTCCGTTCTCGGACGATTTACGATGTACGATTCACGATTTACGATCTACGGAGGCACTGTGAGAGTCGGAGTCATCGGTGGCGGCACCATGGGAGTAGGGATCGCTCACCGGTTCGCTGTCAACGGGGCGGAGACGACGATCGTCGATGTGGATCTCGAGACCGCGCGGGAGGCGGTGCGTCGAACCGCCGACACGATACGAGCGGGTGTTGAGCGCGGGAAGGTTCCACGCGAAACCGCGGAGCAGGCGATCGGCAACCTGTCCGGCGTTGGAACTGTGGAAGAACTCGACGTCGGGCTCGACGTGATCATCGAGGCCGTCATAGAGGATCCGTCGCTCAAGTCGACGATCCTTGCTGCCGCCGAGCGACGGGCCCCCACGGTGCTTGCCTCGAACACGTCGAGTATCTCCATCGATGCGCTCGCCGAGGGCCTTGACCATGCCGATCGGTTCGCCGGAATGCACTTCTTCAATCCGGTATGGGCTATGTCGCTCGTTGAGGTGATCCGGGGCGCAGAGACGAGCGAAGCCACGCTTGACCGCATCGGTGACGTGGTCACGTTCCTCGGCATGGAGCAGGCACTGGTGAACGATGCGGCCGGGTTCGCGACCAGCCGGCTCGGCGTTCTTGTGGGCATCGAGGCCATCCGGATGGTGGAAGAGGGTGTCGCGGCTCCCCAGGACATCGACCGTGCGATGTCTCTCGGCTACCGGCATCCGATGGGTCCGCTGATGCTCGGTGACCTCGTCGGTCTCGATGTGCGCCTCAAGATCGCTGACCACCTGGCATCGGTATACGGCGAACGGTTCACACCCCCGGCGCTGCTTCGAGCCATGGTGGAGCGCGGCGATATCGGCAAGAAGTCCGGGAGGGGCTTCTATGACTGGTCTACGGGTTCAGCTTCGCCGATCGAGGAAGCCTGAGACAGCGCCGTAGGCCTCGGCGGGCGCATCGAGAAGGGGATTGTGCCCTGCGTGATCGATGGTCACCCGCTCAGCATCGGGAATCGCGTTCGCCATCCGTTCGGCGATGGTCGAGTACTTCTCGTCCTGACTTCCGGACATGACCAGGACAGGCATCGGCAACTCTCCGAGCCTCTGCCAGAGCGACGGTTGGGCGCCCTGACCGTACCCCCTCGAGGCTCTTGCGAGACCGTGCGGTGAGTTCTGTCGCCTGATCGCCATATCCGCGTCGCGCTCTCGAGCGGACAGGTGAGTGGTCGATGTGAGACCAGTCGACGTCCACGCGTCAAGGAACTCGTCGATGGTCATCGTCGTGAGCCTCGAAGCCATCTCGGCGTCGGATTGCGTCCTCGCCGTTCGCTCGTATGAGTCTTCGATGCCCGCATTGGCGGAGATCAACACGAGGGCAGAGATGCCGACAGGCTGATCCAACGCTGTCATCAAGGCGAGCCTGGCGCCCTGGCTGTAGCCGATGACGGGAACGGGAGACTCGACCGAGGCGACGATAGATGCAACGAGGTCGATCACGTCGGCAAGACCTGTCGAAGCGTCAACACTTCGACCGTGACCAGGGAGATCAGGTGCGATGATCGTGCGCCCGAGTATCGAAGCCGCTGAGGCGAACTGCTCGCCAGTGAGCGTGAATCCGTGGAGGGCTACAAGCGGCGGCCCGCTGCCGAACCGTCGAACACCAACCACGACCTAGGACTCGTCGATGGGGATTTCGGTCGTGAGCACCTTGTACACGATGCCAGCGATCGCTGCGAGAACAGCCAGCGAGATAAGGATCTTCATACTCGAAGGGTAGTTGGAAGATCAGCGAATAGGAACAGCGGGTTCCGTATTCCGCTGACGGCTAGGACTTGCCCCGTTTTGGTGGACACCTTGAGGCTGAGGGTCTATGACTCTTGGTAGGAAGGAGTCCGTGTATGCCGAAACCGCGTCCGCCGTATCCCGAAGAGGTGCGTCGTATGATTCTGGAGCTTGCTGCTTCGGGTCGTACGGCGTGGGATCTTGCCCAGGAGTTTGAGCCGTCGCCCCAGACGATCCGTCACTGGATCATCCAGGCCGGTGTCGATGACGGCGAACTCGAGGGTGTCACGACTGACGACAAGGCTGAGTTGGCGTTGTTGCGTCGTGAGAACAAGATCCTGCGTGAAGAGAAAGAGATTCTGGCAAAAGCAGCGGCCTGGTTCGCCGAGGAGACCAACAAGACGCCTCGGCGGCGTTCGAGTTCATAAAGGCGAATCAGGCCACCTTCAAAGTGACGATGATGTGTCGGTTGCTGGATGTTTCCACGAGCGGCTATTACGCGTGGTTGAAACGTCCGCTGTCTGACAGGGCGCTCAACGATCGGATCCTGACTGATCTGATCTATGAGTTCTGGAAGGATTCGAAGCGTTCCTACGGGGCGCCAAGGATCCACACCGATCTCGCTGAGGCTGGTTACCTGGTGGGTCGTAAACGCATCGCGCGACTGATGAAGAATGCTCAGATACAGGGCATCACCCGACGCAAGTATCGGCCGGGGCCGAAAACGGAGCACACCCGCCCGTATCCGGACTTGGTGCGACGCCGCTTCACCGCTGATGCACCGAACCAGATCTGGGTAGCAGACAT
>JBDLIR010000083.1:0-7264 GCA_039714815.1 Actinomycetota bacterium
CCCGTCCAAAGAGCCGAGGGAGGAGAAGAACGTGATCCAGGTTCCGTCCACGTACTGAGTACCGAGAACCAAGTACTTCCTGCTGAGCCTCCTCTTCTTACCCACAGAATCGTGTGTAAGTCGATTTTGTCATTTGGCACCACCTCAAGTTGTACTTGAGGAATCCGCCGGAACCTCAACGGGCGTCTACGCTGCAACAACCCTCATCTAGTGCTCGAGGGTTTGCATATCTTTCGTGTCACAGGCGTCAGGTACGCTCGTGGCATGCCGGACGAGTCACGAGAGCACACAGAGATCTTCTCTCGCGCGACAGCGTCGTGGTTCGACAAGGTGTTCTCCGAACCGACCGCAGCACAGACCGCGGGGTGGGCGTCGATCGCCACCGGTTCACACACGTTGATCCACGCTCCTACCGGCTCAGGCAAGACGCTTGCAGCGTTCCTGTGGTCGATCGATCGCATGATCGTGTCTCCTCCCCCACCACCGACGCAGCGCTGCCGCGTCCTCTACGTGTCTCCGATGAAAGCACTGGCATACGACATCGACCGGAACCTCCGGGCACCGCTCGCCGGGATCACCGCGGAGTCCGCCAGACTGGGTATGGACGGCCCACAGGTTTCCGTCGCGATGCGTACCGGGGATACGCCCGCGAACGAGCGCCAGGCGATGAAGCGGCACCCACCCGACATTCTGATCACAACGCCGGAGAGCCTGTACCTGATGCTCACGTCCCAGGTGCGTGAGGTCCTCTCCTCCGTGGAGACCGTGATCGTAGATGAGATTCATGCGATCGCCGGTTCCAAGAGGGGCACGCATCTTTCATTGTCCCTCGAGAGACTCGATGAGATATCCGCCACGCCGCCCCAGCGCATCGGACTCTCAGCCACGCAGCGGCCGTTGTCTGCCATTGCGCAGTTCCTCGGAGGGGGCGACGTGGCGGATGGAACATGGACACCCCGACCCGTCGCGATCGTTGATGCACCGAGGGACCGCAACCTCGACATCGAGATCGTTGTCCCTGTCCCGGACATGACGAGGCCAGACATCGGAGCCACAGAACCCGGGACCGCAACCACACCGTCGATCTGGCCTGCGATGTACCCGCGCCTGGCAGGTCTCGTGAACGAGCACAGGTCGACGATCCTGTTCGTCAACAGCCGCGGGCTCGCCGAGCGACTCGCCGCCGAGCTGAACCGCCTCGCCGATTCCGAAGTCGCCCAGGCCCACCATGGCTCTGTGTCTCGCGAGCAGCGTCTTGAGATCGAGGACAAGTTGAAGAAGGGGGAACTCCGTGCTGTGGTCGCCACGTCGACGCTGGAACTCGGCATCGACATGGCTGCCGTCGACCTCGTTGTCCTCGTCGAATCCCCCTCGTCTGTCGCCTCGGGCCTCCAGCGCGTCGGCAGGGCAGGCCACCAGGTAGGCGCAACGTCGAAAGCGAAACTCTTCCCCAAGCACCGCGGCGACCTGCTCGAGACCGCTGTCGTCGTTGAGCGGATGTACGCAGGGTCGATCGAATCAACCACGATCCCGCAGAACCCGATCGACGTGCTGGCCCAGCACGTCGTGGCGATGATCGCCATGGACGACCGCCATGTTGACGAGACGTACCGCCTCGTGAGGGGCGCAGCACCGTATGCGAACCTCTCGCTGGAGGTGTTCACCGCAACGCTCGACATGCTCGCAGGGCGCTACCCGTCGGACGACTTCGCCGAACTCAGACCCAGGATCGTGTGGGATCGTTCGACAGGCCTGCTCACAGCCCGATCGAACGCGAAGCTGCTCGCTGTGACCAATCCAGGCACGATCCCCGACAGGGGCCTCTACACGGTGAATCTCCCCGAGGGTGGCCGCGTCGGTGAACTCGATGAGGAGATGGTGTACGAATCGCGGCCCGGCGACACCTTCATCCTCGGTTCGACGACGTGGCGGATCAGCGAGATCACGAACGACAGGGTGACTGTCACGCCTGCTCCAGGTGCTACCGCTGCCAAGATGCCGTTCTGGCACGGCGACACACCGGGGAGACCGCTCGAGCTTGGACGGGCGGTCGGCGCGTTCACGAGAGAGATCGGTGCGCTTTCCGAGACCGATGCGACCCACACGCTGACAACACGGTATCGCCTCGATGCGTGGGCGGCAGGCAACCTGGCGGACTTTCTTCAAGACGAGCGTGACGCGACAGGCGTGCTCCCGACGGACAAGACGATCGTCGTCCAACGATTCCGCGACGAGATCGGTGATTGGCGTATCGTCCTCCTCAGCCCGTTCGGCGGCAGGATTCATGCACCGTGGGCGCTGGCTGTGCGGCACCGCTACGGCAGCGACCAGGGAGGCAGCGTCGATGTCATATGGTCGGACGACGGGATCCTGTTCCGATTCCCCGACACGGACACGCCGCCCGACCTCGCTGCGATCTACATCGATCCCGGCGATGTCGAACAGACCCTGCTCAGCGAGGTCTCCGACTCGGCCCTGTTCACATCCATCTTCAGAGAAGCCGCCGCACGCGCTCTTCTGCTCCCGAGACGCAGGCCCGGCACACGGACACCGCTGTGGCTCCAGCGTCGCAAGGCAGCGAATCTCCTCGACGCGACACGGGACTTCGGCTCGTTCCCCATCATGCTCGAGACGTACAGAGAGGTTCTCCAGGATCACTTCGACCTGCCATCGCTCGTCGAGGTGCTCACCGACATCCAGAAGCGCCAGGTAAGGGTCGCGGAGGTCGATGTCGACCGGCCGTCGCCCTTCGCGCGATCCCTGATGTTCGACTTCATCGCTTCGTTCATGTACGAGTACGACGCTCCCCTCGCTGAGAAGCGCTCCGCTGCCCTTGCGCTCGACCGGTCCCTCCTCGCCGACCTGCTCGGCGAACCCGAGTTCCGCGAGTTGCTCGACGCAGACGTTGTCGCGTCTGTCGAAGCCGACCTGCAGCATCTGTCACAAGAGCGGCTCATCTCGACCCGTGACGGAATCGCCGACCTGCTGCGCGATGTCGGTCCGCTCGACGCCATCGGCATCTCGACTCGCTGTGTGGACCCTTCCCAGGTTGCTGGATGGATCGAAGATCTGTCTGCATCTCGCAGGGTCTTCGCCAGCCATGACGGCAACCGGGTCATATACGTCGCGTCGGAGGATGCTGCCAGGTTGCGCGACACGGTAGGGATCCAGCCTCCGCCCGGTACGCCCAATGAGTTCCTCGAGGCCGTCGCAGACCCCCTCGGCGACGTAGTGTCACGTTACGCACGCACCCACGGCCCGTTCACCGCCAACGAAGCGGCCGACCACCTCGGCATATCGGCACCCGCGGTGTCCGAAGTGCTCATGCGTCTCGAGCGACAGGGCAAAGTTGCAAGCGGCGCCTACCGGCCGGGAGGCACCGAGCACGAGTGGGTCTCGGTGGCGGTGCTGACCCGACTCCGGCGTCGGTCGCTCGCGGTGTTACGCAAGCAGGTCGAGGCAGTTGACCCTGGAAGATATGCCGCATTCCTGTCGGCTTGGCACGGAATCGGCGCAAACGCTCGCGTGACGTTTGCCGAAGCGATCGACCAGCTCAGGGGGTTCGTCCTACCTGCATCCGACCTCGAATCGCGCATCCTCGCTGCGAGATCATCCGACGCGTCCATCGAACTCGACCGGGCGCTGGCGGCCGGCAACATCGTATGGATAGGCGTCGAACCGCTCGGGGCGCGCGACGGAAAGCTCATGCTGGTTCCCAGGGACGCTGTGCCCCTTCTGTCTCTGCCTCCCGCCGGCGAGCAGCCAGCGGGTCCACTCCACAGCCAGATCGTCGCGGCGCTCACCGAGTCGGGTGCGTCGTTCTTCACCGACATCTACCGGGCGGTGGGAGGCGACCCGGTCGAAGCGATCGATGCCCTGTGGGACCTCGTGTGGGCCGGCGTGGTGACGAACGATTCGTTCGCGCCTGTACGCGCCTTCATTGCTCGCCGCGGCCGACGCAAGGCGCGCTCTGGCAGGGTGAGCCTCTCCCCACCCCATGCACAGGGTCGATGGTTCCTCGTCGATACTCTCCGCCGAACATCGCCAACAGCGGAAGAACGCGGCCTCGCCATCGCCCACATGCTGCTCGATCGATACGGCGTCGTCACCCGCGACGCCGTGCTCGCCGAAGCGATCCCTGGCGGCTTCTCCGGCCTCTACGGCGTCCTGTCATCGCTCGAAGACGTCGGGTCGACTCGCAGGGGCTACTTCGTTGAGGGCCTGGGAGGCGCCCAGTTCGGTGCTCCCGGAGCGATAGAGCGGCTGCGGACGTCCCCCAACTCTGATGTTGTCGTGACAGCCGGCACCGACCCGGCGAACGCGTACGGCGCTTCTTTGCAGTGGCCCGCATCAGAGGGCAAACCCCAACGCAGGGCGGGATCCACGGTCGCCGTCGCTTCCGGTGTGCCGGTTGCCTGGCTCGACCCTGCGGGGAGATCGATATCGCTGTTCGACGCCGACGAGACACTGGCGACCGAAGCGATCTGGATGCTCGCTGCCGGCCGCGCCCGGTGTGTGGTCACGAGGATCGACGGTATCGATGCCCGCGACCACGCATTGGGAGGCTTGCTCATCGAGCGCGGTTTCGTTCCCGGGTACAAAGGGTTTACGCTTCCTCGCAAGACACACCGCACAGGTACGCGCTGATGACACGCTCAATCGATGACATCTACACCAGGATCGTCTCCCTGTCTGAACAGATAGCGAACCTCCCTTCCGACGACCCGCGCCGCACTCGACTCGAACATGACCGTGAACAGATGAGGTCCCAGGCCGCTGCGATCGCTACTCGAGGGAGACATCCCAGATCGGTGGAACTCGAGATTGAGGCGATCGAACTGCGTCTCTCCCAGATCGAGTCGTTGCTCATCAAGGAGGGTTACATGGAAAAGCGCGCCGGTAAGAACATCCAGGATCCCGGGGCGTATAGTGTCTCGATCAACCGCCTCCTGACCGAGCAGCACGCTGAGGAGGTCAAGAGCCTCACTGAGCAACTCGCACGGCTGCGAACGACAAGCGACACCGGTGGCACCGGCCCGGAGGCATCATCATGATCAAGACGCCGAGGCTCAGCGTGCGGCCGGATCACCCGGACTTCGTCGACCTCGACTGGTCGGAGCCCATCTTGGACTGGGACAGCACCAGGCTCGTATCGATGCCTGAAGGCATCCACAGACACCCGGTCGTCTTCGTGGCGTACTCACACGGGGTCTATGCGATCAAGGAACTGCCGATCCGGTTCGCACGGCACGAATTCGAGACGCTCGGAGCCATGGAGGAGATCACCCGGCATGTCGCCGTTCCCGTCGGCCTGGTTGAACGCCCGTGGATCGATCCGACCAGCGAAGCGTCGGGTGCGGTGATCACGGCGTACGTCACAGATGCGTTCCCCTACCGCCACCTCGTTTCGGGACACGACTTCGGCCACCGGCGCGGATCACTCCTCGACGCGTTCGCAGGGCTCCTCGTCGAACTGCACCTGCACGGGTTCTACTGGGGCGATTGCTCACTGTCGAATACGCTCTACCGCTGGGATGCATCGTCCATCGAAGCGATCATGATCGACGCAGAGACCTCCTCCATCTACGGACGCATTTCTCGAGGACAGCGTCTCGAGGACCTTGCGATCATGGAGGTCAACGTGGCCGGCGAGATGGCCGACATCGCAGCGGAGAGCGGTGGGAGCCTCGACGAAGCCGATCTGACCCTTGGCTATGACATCTCCGCGCGGTACGAAGCGCTGTGGAAGGAACTCACGACATCGCTTGTCGTCACCGCCGGTGATCATTACAGGATCCGCCACCGCATCGATCGGCTCAACACCCTCGGCTTCGCTGTCGAGTCGATCGACCTGATCCCCGTCGACGACGGCGTCAACGTGCAGATGCAGGTCAAGGTCGGCGGAAGGCAGTACCACTCGGAACGCCTGAGGCAGATCACAGGGATCGACACATCGGAGAATCAGGCACGATCGATCCTCTCCGACCTGTCGTACTACGAAGCGAAACTCGGCCACGTGTCCGCGACCCGAAAATCCGTTGGTGCGATGAAGTGGCGGTCACTGGTCTTCGAGCCCATGATCCACAAGATAGGCGACGACCTACCTGACCAGCCCCTGTATCAGGCATATTGCGACTTTCTCGCGTACAGGCTCAAGACAGCAACCGAACGCAATCGAGACATCGACAATATCGAGGCGTACGAGGCGTGGAAGGATGCAGGGTTCCCTGGATTCAAGGGATCAGACGATCCTGTCGCACCCCACGACCCGCCGGAAGAGGCGCGTCCGTCCTAGACGCTCAGCCAGCCGTGCCAACAGCGATCGAGCAACGGTCGCCGGATCGGGGTCCTATGCTTACCGCATGCATGTACTCGTTGCCACCGCCGGTGCGCTCAACCCGACCGCCGTCGTCGACTTCGCAAGACACCTGATCGGTGGCACTGGACACGTGACCGTCACGACCGTTGTGGAGGTCCCACGAGACTTTCTCGAGAGCATCGATGCTGATGATTGGCATCCGCTCCGCGACCCCGCCGCGGCGAGTTCCCGAGAGGACGTCGCGGCGACCTACCTCGCTGAGCGTGGCCACCGCGTCACCGATCCGATCAGGCAGGCACTCGAGGCCGCACGTATCCCGTGTGACGCCGGTGTGCTCGAAGGTACCGATCCCGCTGCCGCGATCTCTGCTGCAGCGAACGAACTGGACGTCGACGTGGTCATCGTCGGCGCCACGAAACAGCTTTTCAACGTGGATTCCTGGGAGAGCGTCTCAGCCCGTTTGATGATCGAGTCAGGGCGCCCTGTGCTCGTGCTCCCCCAGTCGCGTATCGAAAGCGATGATGACGCACACGAGAGCGGGTTTCAACCCCTCACAGAGTCGATCGAGTCACAGTAGGCGTTGATAGCGGCCAGCGTCGAAGGCACGAAGGCCGTCGGCCGATCACTGGCCTCGACACGCACCGATTCGATCGGCCACCATCGCACATCGAACGATTCGCCATCGACGGCCACGGGCGTGCCCGCCCCGGTCGCAACGATGATGACATGGACGGCGGGGAAGGCCCCGCGAACACCCGCGATCACTGCAAGCGGCGTGACGGTCGCGATCGATCGGCGGGCGTCGAGTGTGTCTATCGCTATGCCGGACACCGATGTGAGGACCACACCGGTCTCCTCCAGAACTTCCCTGGAGATCGCCTCGTCTGGCGGTTCACCTGCTCTCCACCTTCCGCCAGGAAGCTCGAGGAGTCCGAATACCGCCTC
>JBDLIR010000084.1:0-7211 GCA_039714815.1 Actinomycetota bacterium
CTCGACCGTGAACACGAAGTACATGATCGCAACGGTGGTGGCCGTTGCCACCAGGCGGGCGAGGTTGCGGCTCTTGTCGCGTGTTGGGGCGAGGCCGCGGGTGCCTCCGATGCCTATCGCAGCAACGGGTGCAAGAGCGAGGATCCAGCGAAGGTCGACCGCCTGGGCGAATATGGCGATGGCCGCGCCGGCCGCAAGCGCCGTTATCGCAGCAGCGAACCCTGTCCCCATGGGATCATCTGCCCGTGAGAAACCCGCGATCGAGTACATGGCGAACGCGAGGCCGACGCCGAAGATCAGCAAACCCGCGAACTGGTTGGACGGAACGGTAAGGATCGCAAACCAGAAAGCCATGGCAACGATCAACGTGCCTACGCCGATCGCGAGCCACCGGCTCTGCGTCACGGAGTCACGGGGCCCTGTCGCAGAACGACCTCGGTCGGGTGCGTCAAGTCGATCAGCGTCGACGGCGCCCCTCCCCCGGCAGCGCCTGGGAGATACGTAAGCACCTGATCGTCGAACACGGCCCGGGCCTGGTCGGCAGTCGTCACAGGATCCGAATCGGACCGGTTCGCAGAGGTCACGGCCAGCGGACCGGTGAGTTCAAGGAGCGCGAGAGCCACAGGATGGTCCGGGCATCGCAGGGCAACGGTTTGCCGCTCACGATCGCCGAGCCACTCTGGCGCAGTGTCGAGCCTTGGAACCACGAGGGTCGCTGCACCGGGCCAGAAACGCTCTGCGAGTTCGAGAGCCCGGTCGCTCATCGCTCCGAGAACGAGTCCCTGTTCGAGAGAAGCAACGAGAATGGCGATCGGTTTGTCGCCGTCACGCCCCTTGAGGTTGTACAACCTATCGAGAGCCGCCTCGTCATAGAGATCCACAGCGAGTCCGTAGACCGTATCCGTCGGTACGCCAACGATCTCGCCGCGCTTGATCGCTCGTGCTGCTGCCGTTACGTCCAATGTCCCTCCTGATCGTGTGTCGCGCTCAACGCTAATCGAATCTGCGATGTCCGATGACAAACCTGTCCCTCCCCGTGAGATCCTTGCGGACCACACCATCGAGGTGGGAGAAGTGCGCAGCCGAGCGCTGCGACTCGAATTCAGAGATCTCGCATACGACGACACCGCCGGGAGCGAGCCATCGAAAAGCGCCAGCAGCGATACGTTCAACCACCTCGTCACCGCGCTCGCCGGCCACAAGAGCCATCCGCGGCTCGGCGAGGACATCAGCAGGCAGGTCGGCGACCTCGCCGTGTGCGAGATACGGCGGGTTGGACACGAGAAGGTCGACGCGGCCCCTGATGGATTCAGGCAACGGGTCGAACAGGTCTCCGACGAGTACCTCGACGGTGAGGCCGGTGCGCTCTGCGTTCAGCGTTGCAACAGCGACAGCATCCTCGGACAGATCAACGGCGTACACGCGCGCTGCGGGAAAGGTCGCTGCGAGCCCGAGCGCAAGGTTGCCGCTCCCCGTGCAGAGGTCGACGATGATGGCTGGGGCATCAACCGCTTCGATCGCCTGGGTGAGGATGTACTCGGTTTCGGGTCTCGGCACGAGCACCCTCGGGTCGACGCTCACCTCGACAGGCCCGAAGTCGACGGTGCCCTCGATGTACTGGAGCGGCTCATCTTGAACCCGGCGCTCGAGGTATGACATGAACCGTGCGACCTCGTCGTCGGTGAGGTCGAATCCGACGACGACCTCGCTCCGGCTGCGGCGGGTCGCAGCCATGACGAGGCGAATCACCTCATGTTCGGGAAGTTCTGCGTGTGCGGCGATGACGTCTCGCGAGCGCATGGGATCAGGAGTCCTGGGCGAGCTTCTTTGCGGTGTCGTCGGCGATCAAGGCCTCGTGGATCGCTTTGAGATCCCCATCGAGGACCTCGGGAAGGGCATGCACGGTCAGTCCGATGCGGTGGTCCGTGACCCTGTTCTCCTTGTAGTTGTACGTGCGGATCTTCTCAGCGCGCTCTCCAGAGCCGACCTGGGACTTGCGAACGGACGCTCGCTCGCCGAGCTGTTCGTCGAGCTGGATCTGGTAGAGACGGGCACGAAGGACACGCATGGCCTTGATCTTGTTCTGGAGCTGGGACTTCTCGTCCTGGCATGACACGACGATGGCCGTTGGCTTGTGGGTGATGCGCACGGCAGAATCCGTCGTATTGACGGACTGCCCGCCTGGACCCTGGGAACGCATCGTCTCGATGATCAGGTCGTTGTCGTCGATCTGAACCTCAACGGCTTCAACCTCGGGGAGAACCGCCACCGTCGCCATTGACGTATGCACCCTCCCCTGCGACTCGGTCTTGGGGACCCGCTGCACCCTGTGCGGCCCCGCTTCGTACTTGAAACGTGCGTACGCCCCCTTGCCTTTGACGGCGAAGGTTGCATCCTTCATGCCTCCGGCGCCGGTGCTCGAAACAGAGATCGGCTCGGTCGACCAGCCGGCGCGCTCGGCAAGACGTTCGTACATGCGGTACAGGTCACCCGCCCACAGACCAGCCTCATCTCCACCCGCGGCGGCACGGACCTCGACGATCACATCCTTGTCGTCGTCAGGGTCTTTGGGCACGAGGAGCTTCCTCAACTCCAGGTCGAGGGTCTCGACCTCAGCGGAACGTGCGTCGAGCGTCTCGTTCAGATACGCGATCATGTCTGCGTCATCCTCGATCTCGAGCAGTTCCCGAGCTTCGCCGATCTCCTCTTCAGCGGTGATGAGCCTCCGGTAGTGCTCCACGATCGGCTTCAGCTCCGAGTGACGCGTCGAGACCTCCCTGTAGAGGTTCTGATCAGCCATCGTTGCCGGATCTGCGAGCTGGACGAGCGTTGCCTCGTACGCTTCATCAGCTCTCGCAAGGCGCCCCAAGAGGCGGTCATCCATCGCTCTCACCCATGTCGTACACGACACCGAGAGCGCCGGGTGCCACAGGTCCCCGTTCGTGGACCTCGTCGACTTCATCAGGTTCGAGAGCGGTGAGCAGTGACGCTATCGCCACCTCGACCTGGTCCGTTGACGGTTCCTTCGTGGTGATGGATTGAATCCAGATGCCAGGCTTGGACGCCCACGCAAGCCACCGGTGTCCTGCCGCCGCTTTGAGCACCTCGTAGGAGATCCCGGCGATCACGGGGATCAGCAAGATCCGAACGATCACCTGCCACACGAACGGCAACCCTGCAAGCGTCAGGAACACGACGAACGCCACCATCGCAACGATGATGATGAACGACGTCCCACATCGCGGGTGGCGGGGGCTGTACTTCTGGATCGAGGGAATGTCGAGCGGGTCGCCGTTCTCGTAGGCGTGGATCGTCTTGTGCTCAGCTCCGTGATACTGGAACACACGCTGGATATCGTCGCTTCGCCCGATCAGCCAGATGTAGCCGACGATCAACGCGATACGCAAGATCCCGTCGATGATGACGAACAGGACACCGTTGCCACCCACGAGGTCCTTGATCCAGTTGGCTGCGAACGCAGGTGCGAGGACGAAGATCGCGAGCGCGACAACGACGGCGAAGACCATCGTGAACACGACCTCTTTCCTACCGACCGGATCTTCCTCTTCGCCTGCTCTCTCAGCAGACCACGACAGGGCGCTGAAACCGAGTTGGAGCGACTCGATCAGTACGAACACGCCCCTCAGGAATGGGACCTTTGCGAGCTTGTTGCGCGACGAAAGCCGCGGGAGCTCGTTGCGTTTCGCTTCGATTACCCCATCTGGCCGCCGTGCTGCGACTGCCCAGGCGTCTGGAGCGCGCATCATCACGCCCTCGATGACCGCCTGGCCGCCGACAGAGGCGCCAGGAGATCGGCTCAACTACTTCTCCGACTCTGGCTCGTCCTGCGCCCCGGCAGCGGCAGGGGATGCGGTCTTGCCGTAGCGCCTGCGGAAGCGCTCGACGCGACCGGTCGTGTCGACGAGGATCTGTTTGCCTGTGTAGAACGGGTGGCTCTCCGACGAGATCTCGACCTTGGCGAGGGGGTAGGTCTTGCCGTCTTCCCACTCGATGGTCTCAGATGTGTCGATGGTCGAATTCGTCACGAAGGCGAAATCGGAGGACGTGTCCTGGAACACGACTGGCCGATATTTCGGATGGATGTCGGACTTCACGGGGTCTCCTGATTGATAGTGCTGAACTGTAACGCGATGGGCAGTGTGGTGGTCACTGACCGCTCTTGGCGACGGACAAGAGGAACTCGGCGTTCGACTTCGTCGTCTTGAGCCTGTCCATGAGCAGCGCAAGCGCCGCTCCCGACTCGAGGGCGAGAAGTACACGGCGGAGCTTCCACACCTCGTTGAGTTCGGAGCGATCCATAAGGAGCTCCTCACGGCGTGTCCCCGACGGTTCGATGTCGATCGCCGGGTAGATGCGCTTGTCCGCGAGCTTGCGGTCGAGCCGCAACTCCATGTTGCCTGTTCCCTTGAACTCTTCGAAGATGACCTCGTCCATGCGGCTCCCCGTCTCGACGAGGGCCGTACCCATGATCGTCAGGCTTCCGCCTTCTTCAACGTTGCGTGCAGCGCCGAAGAACCGCTTCGGCGGGTACAGCGCTGTCGAATCGACACCACCTGACAGGATCCTGCCGGATGCAGGCGCCGCAAGGTTGTGTGCCCGTGCGAGCCTCGTGATGGAGTCCAGCAAGATGACGACGTCTGAGCCCATCTCGACCATGCGCTTGGCACGTTCGATCGCAAGTTCAGACACCTGGGTCCCCTCTTCGGCCGGGCGGTCGAAGGTCGAATAGATGACCTCGCCCTTGACAGAACGTTGCATGTCCGTGACCTCTTCAGGCCGCTCGTCCACGAGAACCACCATCAGGTGGCATTCCGGGTTGTTCTTCGTGATCGAGTACGCGATGTCCTTGAGGACCGTGGTCTTGCCTGCCTTGGCGGGTGACACGATCAGGCCTCGCTGTCCCTTACCGATCGGTGCGATGAGATCGACGATCCGGGAAGTCATCAAGTTCGGCTCGCCATCGACTTCGAGGCGGAGGCGCTCGTCCGGGAACAGGGGCGTCAGTTTCCCGAACTTCGGTCGCGTCTTCGCTTCTTCCGGGTCGACGCCGTTGACCTTGACGGCACGGACCAACGCTGGGAACTTCTCCTGGGCCCTGGCGGGGCGAACCGGACCCGAGACGATGTCCCCCTTGCGGAGGCTGGACTTGCGTACGACATTCGCCGCAACGTAAGCGTCCTTGTCTCCGGGGAGATACCCCGAGACACGGAGGAATCCGTAACCCTCCGGGAGGATGTCGAGGATGCCCTGGCGGACCTCGAGTTCTGACTCGTCGATCGGCTCGCGGTTGCGGTTCCGGCTGCGGTTCCGGTTGCGGTTCCGGCTCCGGTTCCGGCTGCCCTGACGGTCGCCGCGGTCGTCTCCATCGGAGCCCGCTCCGTCGCCTGTCTGTCCAGCGTCCTGGGACTCCGCAGCAGCGACCTTGGTCGCCTCAACGGGTGCTTCCGGGACGTCTTCTGGCAGCATGGATGGGTCGAACTTCTCCGCATCGAGAATCGCTGCGATGAGCTTCGACTTCTGTAGCCCGTCGTGGGTAACGTCGACAGACGTCGCCATGTCACGAAGATCAGGAAGCTTGAGTTCCTGCAATTTGGCCCTGGGTGTACTCATCTCGTCTGTGCCCCTTTCGAGATGGTCGGGGATCGATGGCCGTGTGGCCGTGAGCAGGAGCGTCCATACAGAATCCGGTCGAACCGGTCGAACGCCCTAGGAATGCCCACAAGCAAGCCAGACTTGGCTGTGGTGGGATCACGCGCAGTATAGGCCTTGGAATCGGTAATGCGCTCGATTCAGTTGAACGGTGTCTACCGGGTGCCCCCAAGTGCGTCCGGGGATTCCCCTTCATCTGCGAGTTCGAGCGCCTCGATCTTCGTTCCCCTGGAAACGACTTTGTCAGCACTCGTCCTGATGCCCTTGACATCGCGCTGGGCAAGGTCGAAGTGACCCTCGAGCTTGCCAACGCGTTCCAACATCCGTGTGACGTCCTTCATCATCGTGACGACCTCGACCTGGATCAGCCCCGCCTGTTCGCGCATCTTGACGTCACGCAACACCGCCCGGACGGTCGTGAGTGTGGCCATCATCGTTGTGGGGCTCACGATGAACACCTTCCGTTTGTGGCTGAGTTCGATGACGCCGGGGTGATGGGCGTGCAGTTCGGCATAGACAGCTTCCGACGGGATGAACATCAGCGCTGAGTCTGAGGTTTCACCGACGAGGATGTACTTGTCAGCGACGTCGTTGATGTGCCTCTTCGTGTCTGCACCGAGCTGCTTGGCGTGGCGGGTCCGATCGGCGTCGGTCTGCGCGTTCAGCATCTCGGTGTAGGCAGACAGAGGGAATTTCGCGTCGATGACGATCGGGCCTGGCGGATTCGGAAGCCTGATCAGGCAGTCGGCCCGCTTCCCGTTCGACAGCATGACCTGGAAGTCGTACGCCGATGCGGGCAGGGCGTCGAGGACGATGTCGTTGAGTTGTACCTCGCCGAAGGCGCCTCTTGCGTGCTTGTCGTCGAGGACGTGTTGGAGGCTCACCACCTGCTCGGAGAGATTCGTGATATTCGACTGCGCCTTGTCGATCGCTTCGAGCCGCTGGGAGAGTTCTCCCAGGGACGCCGCCGTTGCCTTGGCTGAGGCCGCAAGGTTCGTGCCCATCTTGTCTTGAACCGTCTCGAGTCGGTCGTTGACGTCGGAGCTGAGCTTCGCCTGGGACTGTGTGACGGTGTCCCTGAGCGCGGTCGTCGTCACGACCTGCTGCTGGGTTACGTTGTCGACCTTGCCAACGAGTTCACGCTGTTCCCGCATCATCTGGGCAAGGCTCCGGCGAAGCTCCTCGACATCGCGAGTATCGGTAGGCGCGTTCGCCCTCACGACCAGAACCGCGACAGCGATCACGGCCACGATGAGCACCACCAGCAGAATCTCTGTCATGTTCGCATCCTCCGGATCGTCCTGGTTACAAGCGTAGAACCCGCCTACGACAGAAACGGGACCGCACCGCACGGCTCCTCCCCCGCTCCATTCCGCGGGCTAACGACGCCATATAGGACGTCACGAACCCTGGGTTCAGGGCATCAGGGTCAGGGGGTGAGGTCGAGGGCTTTTGCGACGGCTGCGAGGGTTGCCGGGACGACAGGGGGGAACTCGATCTCGGCGCTTGCGGTATCGGGATCCTTGAGGCCGTGGCCGGTG
>JBDLIR010000085.1:0-7113 GCA_039714815.1 Actinomycetota bacterium
GTCTGTGCTGATGGCATCTGCAACGATGATCTCCAGGTCACCGGAGTATGTCTGGTCGAGGCACGAATCGAGAGCTGCGCCGATGCTGTGCACCTCGTCACGGACGGGGATGACAACAGAAACGGATGGGTGGCTAGCTGATGGTGTCACGTCGATACGCTACCACCAGATGCCAGATGCCAGATGCCAGATGCCAGATGCCAGATTCCAGATCGCTCGGCTAGCGCCTCGCTTCCAGATTCCAGATCGCTCGCTGCGCTCGCTTCCAGATGCCAGATCGCTCGGCTAGCGCCTCGCTACCAGAAAGGCTGACGGCTGACGGCTGACGGCTGCTCTGCTGGCGATTTACGATTTACGATTTACGATCCTCTGCCCTCTGATCAACCGACGTTCCAGGTGCCGCGTGAGCGAAGGAGGTCAGTGAGGTCGCCAGGGCCCTTCTTCGCCTGAGCGTCGGCGATCTGGCGCTCCATCTCCTGCCCGTAATCGGGGACATCGACGTTCCTGAAGATTCCGAGGGGAGTCGGGCCGTAGGGGCCGTACGAGAGTCGGCTCAGGGCGAACGCTACCGACGGGTTCGGGTCAGACGGATCGTGGACGTGGAGCGCGCGGTGGCCGACGTTGGCGACTTCGACGACCTTTGCGCCCTTGCCGTCGAACACGACACCGTACTCGTCGTTCGGGCCGAAGATGATCGGCTCGCCTTCCTTGAGCCAGATCCTGTTCTCGTCCCTGGTTCCCTTGGCGGTCAGGTCGATGAATGCCTTGTCGTTGAAGACGTTGCAGTTCTGATAGATCTCGAGGAACCCTGCACCCTGGTGCTCCCGCATGGCCTTGAGCATCTCTATCGTATGGTTGCGGTCCATGTCGATCGTCCTTGCAGCGAACGCTGCTTCGGACCCGAGAGCGAGGCTGATGGGGTTGAACGGCCTGTCGATCGACCCCATAGGGCTGGTCTTGGTCCGTTTCCCGATTTCGGATGTCGGCGAGTACTGGCCCTTGGTGAGACCGTAGATCTGGTTGTTGAACAGGATGATGTTCAGGTTGATGTTGCGGCGCAGCGCATGGATGAAGTGGTTCCCCCCGATTGAAAGCGCGTCGCCGTCACCGGTGACGACCCACACTGTGAGGTCGGGATTCGCTGCGGCGATGCCTGAAGCGATTGCGGGTGCACGGCCGTGCACCGTGTGCATGCCGTAGGTATTCATGTAGTACGGGAAACGACTCGAGCATCCGATACCTGAGACGAAGACGTGTTTCTCTCTATCGATATCGAGTGATGCCAGGTAGCCCTGAACGGCTGCGAGAATCGTGTAGTCGCCGCACCCCGGGCACCAGCGAACCTCCTGGTCCGTCTGGAAATCGGCACGTGTGAAACGGGTCGTGTCTGTCATGCTGATTCCTTTGCATCAAGGAGGTCATTGATCTTGGACTCGATTCCTCTGGCACGCATCGGCAGGCCGAGAACCCGGTTGTACTGCTCTGGCTTGATCAGATACTCAGCTCGAATGAGTCTGGAGAGTTGTCCCATGTTGATCTCGGGGATGAGCACGGTGTCGTATCTTTCGAGGACATCTCCCAGGTTTCCCGGGAGTGGGTTGATGTACCTCAGGTGCACCTGGGCAACCTTGCGGCCGGATTTCAAGACGCGGTTGACAGCGGTCCGGATCGCCCCGTAGGTCGAACCCCATCCGAGGACGAGGAGTTCCGTACCCTCGCCGTACACCTCGACGTCGGGAATTGCTGCTGCCAATGCCCCGATCTTGGCTGCCCTGGTCTGTGTCATCACTTCATGGTTGTCCGGATCGTACGAGACGTTGCCCGTGGAAGCATCCTTTTCAAGACCACCGACCCTGTGCTCCATACCTGGCTGGCCAGGGATCGCCCACTGCCTGGCCATCGTGACTGGATCTCTCTAGTACGGAAGGAACTGTTCGCCGTCCCCCGTGCTCGCAAACGGGCGCGAGATCTTTGGCAGGGTGTCGACATCAGGGAGCTTCCACGGCTCAGACGATGTGGCGATGTAGCCGTCGGTGAGCAGGATCACCGGCGTCATGTATTCGAGGGCGATCCGTGCGGCTTCGAAAGCAGCGTCGAACGCGTCCGCGGGCGACGACGTCGAGACGATCGGGAGGGGTGACTCGCCGTGGCGCCCGTACATGGCGAACAGGAGGTCAGACTGCTCGACCTTGGTCGGCAGGCCGGTAGATGGCCCCCCACGCTGAACGTTCACGACGACCATGGGAAGCTCCATCATGAGGGCGAGAGAAAGCGTCTCAGACTTGAGCGCGAGCCCTGGACCCGATGTCGTCGTGATCGCGAGGCGACCGGAGAAAGCCGCGCCGAGCGCTGAGCCGATGCCTGCGATCTCGTCTTCGGCCTGGAACGTCTTGACACCGAAGTTCTTGTTCCGCGCGAGTTCCTCGAGGATCGTGGTCGCAGGAGTGATGGGGTATGAACCGAGGAACAGCGGGAGCTCGGCCTGCTGGGCCGCCGCGATGAAACCCCACGCTGTAGCTACGTTCCCCACGATGTTCGTGTACTCACCTGCAGGCAGCGGTGCAGGTTCGACCTTGAACGTGTGGTGGAACGCCTCTGTGGTGATTCCGTAGTTGTAGCCAGCCTTGAGCGCCATGATGTTGGCGTTGCCGACGGGTGTGTCCTCACCGAACTTTGAGTGGACCCAGTCCGTCACAGGCTCGATCGATCGTGTGTACATCCACGACATGAGGCCTAGTGCGAAGAAGTTCTTGGAGCGTAGGGTTGCTCGGCCTTTCACCCCTGATTCCTTCACGGCCTCTTTTGTGAGTTGCTCCATGGGGGCCTTGAGGACGTTGTAGGCCTGGAGCGTGTCGTCGTCGAGTGGACTGGAGTCGTAGCCTGCCTTGGCCAGGTTGCGCTCGTCGAACGCGTCAGTGTTGACGAGGATGAGGCCACCTTTTACGAGGTCGTCGAGGTTCGCCTTCAGCGCTGCCGGGTTCATCGCGACGAGGCAGTCCGGGCTGTCGCCGGGGGTGAGGATGTCCCAGTCGGCGATGTGCACCTGAAACGATGAGACACCACCGATGGTGCCCTGGGGCGCGCGGATCTCTGCGGGGAAGTTCGGAAGTGTGACGAGGTCGTTCCCGAACAGCGCCGAAGTGGCGGTGAACTGGGTTCCCGCGAGCTGCATCCCGTCACCGGAGTCGCCAGCGAATCGGATGACTACGTCCTCTATCTGCTCTGGTTCTGGCCGTGATTCGGTCAGGGTCTCATCGGACACGTTCTTGGCTCCTGATCTGTACTGCTCCGTTGCCAATGTCGACATGGCACCGTCGGCCGCACGCTTCCAGTGCGACATGTAAAGCATATTCCGTTGCAGGGCTGAGGTTACCCACCGGCGTGGTCAGACGCTGTCACAAGAATACACGTTCTACAGTTCCGCGTTCCCGGTCAGAAGGTGTGCGGAGGTGGTGTGAAACCGATGAGGTCGTGGGACTCGAGGTGGCCGGCGATTGCGAGGAGTCTTGCTTCCGACCATGCGGTGCCGATGAGTTGCACGCTCACGGGTGGCGATCCGCTGTTCATCAGCGGCACGGACAATGATGGGATGCCGATGGCGTTGATCGGGGCAGTGAATTCGGCAAGGGGAATCCTGTGGAACACGGGTGTCCCATCGACATCGACATCATCGACGCCGATCGTCTTTGACCTCACACCGACCGTCGGGGCGACGAGCGCAGTGAACCCGTCAGCCTGGAGACGCTCGACAGCGGCCCGGGCACTTGAGATCCACCTGGCGGCGGCCACCATGTCATGCGGTGTCACGCCTTGAGAGTCCTCTAGCCGCGTGCGGAGGTCGGGTCCGTACCGTTCCCGATGGTCGTGGAAGCGGTCGCCGTGCACAGCGAGTACCTCCGCGCGCGATGCTTTGGTGACCTCAGGGATGGGTCGCAGAGTCTCCTCGTCGATGACCGTCACAGGGAACCCGAGATCTGCACACGCATCGACGAATCGGTCAATGGCGTGAGCGACGTCACGCGAGTGGGGGATGTCGAACCACTGCTTGACGACGGCGATGCGAACCGTCGACGGCTCGATCGACGAGGCAGGGTGCGGCACCGGGATGGGTCGTGACCAAGGGTCGGATGCGTCGTCGCCAGCCATGGCGAGGTATGCGGCGGCGAGATCATCGACCGTGCGTGCCAGCGGGCCAACGGTGTCGAATGACGCAACGAGCGGGTAGACGCCGCTCAATGGCACGCGTCCGTGGGTGGGCTTCAGGCCGAATACCCCGCACATTGCAGCAGGTACACGAACCGATCCCCCGGTATCAGTGCCGATCGCGAGCGGCACGACACCAGCCGCAACGGTGGCGGCTGACCCGCCCGACGACCCTCCAGCGGACGTTTCGAGATCCCACGGATTGCGGACGGGTCCGAACCAGTGGTTCTCAGAGGTGAAGCCGAACGCGAACTCGTGCAGGTTCGTGCGGCCGACGATCACGGCGCCTGCTGCACCAAGACGTCGAACAACGGTCGCAGAGTTCTGCGAAATCTCGACAGGGAACGATCCGCCGTGGGTGTTCGGCAGGCCTGCCTGGTCGATGATGTCCTTGAGCGCTACGGGTACGCCTGCGAGCGGCCCCGGGTCCTTGCCCTGGTCGACGAGCATGTCAACTGCCCTGGCACGAACGGTCGCCCCCTCGGCATCGATGAGCGTGAACGCGTTGAGCGATTCTTGAGAGGCCCTCGCTGCGTCGATCGCTACGCGAGCGACGTCGGCAGCTTTCAACCGGCCGGTGCGAACCTGCGAACCGATATCGATCGCAGAGCGCATTCAGGTGTTACTCCCAGGTGACCGATTCAGTGTTCGGGATCAGCGAGATCCAGAGTCGGCCAGGAGGTATGACCATGGGCGTGCCGTCTTCGTTCGTCAGCGTGAACATGTCCGTGTCGGCTGCGCGGGACCATGTGCCACCGACAACCTCGCCGTTGTAGAAGACGATTGCCTCACCCTCGCCGACCGTATCGGCGGTGGGGAGGGATGTACCCGATCCTGCAGGGTTACTGGCGATGTACTCGCGCACCTTCAAGGCGACGAGCACGTCGGCATCGACCTGCTCCTTGACGCCATCGATATCGAAGGTCTCGTGTGGACTGGATCCGTTGAACCTGAGATAGTGTTCCCCGTCCCACTCCCAGTTCGAGTTGGGCGCGGATGAGAACGACATCGAGACGTCGGTCGCTGTAACACCGCTACCTGGCGCGTCGCCGAACAGGAACATGTTCCCTGGATTCTCATCGCTCCACCCGCGGCTATCCGCTGCTGCCCTGATCTTGACCGTCGACGTGAACAGGTTGTGCGGTGCGGGACGTGAGTTGTCTCTGAAGGTCGTGGCACCGGTGTCGTACAGAACGTGGATGCCATCGGCGGCAAAGATGTTCTTGACCCACTGCTGGGCACCAGATATCTGGAACACGGCATCAAGACCTTTGACGACGTCCGAGTCCGTCACGCGACCCGAGCGGTTCGGGCCCACCTTCTCGAAGTCCGCCGTGTGGTACATGGCGATGAAGCGGGTGATGCCACCTTCGACGAGCGCCTCATACACGACATCTGCCTCGTTGAGTGCGATCTGAGGCCTTGCGCGCACGTGGTTATCGACCTTGACGGCGACAACCCTGCGATCGATGAATTCATCTTTGGCGAACAAACCGTTGATCGATTCGGATACGTCGATGGCCGGGACGGTGACCGTCGTCGTCGGAGGAATCGTCGTTGTGGTCGTTGCCGGAACGGTGGTGGTGGGCGCCAACGTCGTCGCTGCTGGAGCGGAAGTCGTCGTCGAGTCTGGCGTGCTGTCAGATCCCGAACATGCTGCAAGAGCCAGCACGAGCGCGGTTGCGATACTTACGAGTTTCAATGGTGTTGAAGACATGCCCGGGAGGGTACATGGAGGCGTCTTCAACTCCTTGAAATGCCGTTAGCGTGAGGATAAATCTCACCCAATGATGGCGATTCGACTCCTGGGCCAGTACCTGGCGACGATCTGCCATCCGATCGCATCGATCGGTATTGCTCCGAAGATTCGACCGTCTGAGCGCGATGCGCCCCTGCTGTCGCCGAGCACCCAGACGTGACCGACGGGTACCGACCACGAGTCGTCGGGGCGCGTGACCCCGTTCGCCCATCTGTCCGCAAGGATCACTCCGTCGATGCTCACCCTGCCTCTGTCGACCACGACCTGTTCACCGGGAAGTCCGATCACCCGCTTCACGAGGCTCATGCCGGAACCTGACGGGTCGTCGAACACGACGATGTCGCCCCGATCGGGAATTCCGCTTCGTCGCTTGGCGATCGTCCAATCGCCAGGCTCGAGGGCCGGAGACATCGACGATTCCTTGATCTCGAACCTACGCGATACGCCCCGCAAGGCTGCACCGACGACGACGATGACTGCCATCGTCCCTGCGATCGTTCGGCCTCTCGACACGCTTTCTCCTGTTCCCGCTGAACCTCTGCGCTTCGTCACTCACTGTTTCAGGAATCGGTAGTGTGTAGATATAGTCGAATCACGGAGGATTCAGTGAATTTCATCAAGCACATTCTTGCACCCCGGCACGTCGCACATGCTCACTGTGACCTGTTCTGCGGAGTTTACGACCCCGCGCAGGCCAAGATCGAGGCCATGTCGTGTCTCAAGATCGCAGAGAAGTACCACGCATCCGACGATGACGCTTTCCGCTCGCGTTGCATCGGCATCAAGGAAGAACGTGCTGAGCTCGCAAAGCATCATCTCATGGTTCTGTGGGCCGACTTCTTCAAGCCGCATCACCTCGAGCAGTTCCCTGGTCTCCATGATCTGTTCTGGCGTGCCCTCAAGGCTGCTGGCGATGCCAAGAAGTCGATGGATCCCGCCGTCTCCCAGGCGTTGCTCGATGTCATCGACGAGGTCGCTGACGTCTTCTGGCAGACAGAAGAGTCAAAGGCGACAGGCGTCTACCCCCCGAGCTAGAGAAGAAGGTACCTGGAAAACGCGCGGATAGGGACGGAGAACGAGCACTCACCTGTCCGCGTCTCTTCGTATTACGTAGTACGTACTACGTAATACGAAGGAAGCCGTCAGCGGAA
>JBDLIR010000086.1:0-7095 GCA_039714815.1 Actinomycetota bacterium
GAGGAGGTCTTTGGCGACAGGTTGGTCGAATGGAGTCACATCGAGGATCAGCCCACTCGTGTCCTTCATCGTCTCTCCCTTCCGGTGTTCCCATCGTCTCACGGAAACCACCAGCGTGCCAGTTGCGACGTACTTCATGTTAGCCGGTTCGCCACCCGGATCTGTTCACGAACATGCCCGCTCCGAACACCGTAGCCGGAGGTGTCGGGATGGATGCATCGAAGCTCGATGAACTAGCATTACGGAAGACTTCAATCGCCCGTGGTGGAGGAAACCAGTGCAATCCGGTCGTGCATTCTCGATTCTCGTGTCCATGGCGCTTCTTGCGTCAGCCCTCGTCCTCGTGACGGCTCCCGCGGGGGCCGATCACACAGCCGATCCCGTCTCTGTGACGATCGCCGGATCGTTGCAGGATGAGCTGGGTTGTCCCGGTGATTGGCAGCCCGAGTGTGCGGACACACATCTCGGTCATGACTCTGATGATGATGTGTGGCAAGGTGCATTCACCGTTCCTGCGGGGACCTTCGAGTACAAGGCCGCCCTGAACGACACGTGGGACGAGAGTTACGGCACCAGCAGCGGCGGCAACATCGCACTCGAGTTGGGCGCAGCCACGGACGTCAAGTTCTACTACGACCACAAGACCCACTGGGTCACGGACAACGTCAACTCCGTCATCGCCACGGCAGCCGGTGATTTCCAGTCCGAACTTGGTTGCCCTGGTGACTGGCAACCGGAGTGTCTCCGTTCCTGGCTCCAGGATGCTGATGGTGACGGGGTCTACGAGTTCACGACCGACCAGATTCCCGCAGGCGACTACGAGTTCAAGGTTGCCCTCGATGAGGCGTGGGACACGTCCCATCCAGCGTCCAACCTTGCTTTCACGGTCCTAGACGGTGATCTCGTTACTTTCTCGTACGATGCGGCCACGGACGAGGTTGTTGTGACGTTGGATGTGCCCGTTCCTCCCGCCCCTGCTTCGGTAACGATCGCAGGGTCGCTTCAGGATGAGCTGGGTTGCCCCGGTGATTGGCAGCCCGAGTGCGATCTCACCCACCTCGTCTTCGACTCTGATGATGATGTCTGGCAAGGTGCATTCCCCGTTCCCGCGGGGAGTTTCGAGTACAAGGCCGCCCTGAACGACTCCTGGGACGAGAACTATGGGGCCGGGGCTGTTCTCGGTGGTCCGAATATCGGTCTCGAGCTCGGTGCCGCCACGGACGTCAAGTTCTACTACGACGACAAGACCCACTGGGTCACAGACAATGTCAACTCCGTGATCGCCACGGCGGCCGGTAACTTCCAGGCCGCTCTGGGATGTCCGGGTGACTGGCAACCGGAGTGTCTGCGTTCCTGGCTCCAGGACGCCGACGGCGACGGTGTCTACGAGTTCACGACCGACCAGATCCCTGCGGGCGATTACGAGTTCAAGGTCGCTCTCGACGAGGCGTGGGCTGTGTCGCATCCCGCGGGCAATGTTCCCTTCACCGTTGCCGACGGAGACCTTGCCACGTTCAGCTACGACACGGCCACCGACGACGTCTCGGTCGAGGTCGGAGCCAGTGGTCTCGAGCCCGGTGATGCGGACCTCGTGCGGGCCCCGGTGCGCACGGCCGCCGCAGATGACACGATGTATTTCGTCATGCCGGACCGGTTCATCAACGGAGACCCCGGCAATGACGCCGGCGGAGATCTCTCCGGTGACCCGCTGGTCAACGGCCTTCTCCCCACGGACAAGGGATACTTCCACGGCGGCGACATCGCCGGATTGCAGGCGAACCTCGACTACCTGGATTCGCTCGGTGTCACAGCGATATGGATGACCCCGCAGTTCACGAACACGGCCGTCCAGGGCGACGGCACGGTTTCCGGGTCGTCCTCGGGCTACCACGGCTACTGGCAGATCGACTACAACGAGATCGACCCCCACTTCGGTACGAACGCCGAGATGGAAGCCCTGGTCGACGCCGCACACGCACTCGGTATCAAGGTGTTCTTTGACATCGTTGCGAACCACACCGGCGACGTCGTCACGTACGACGAGGGTGTGTTCACCTACAGGGACAAAGACGACTATCCCTACACCGACGCCGATGGCGTCGTGTTCGATGACGCCGACTTCGCAGGAACCGGAGCCTTCCCCACTCTCGATCCTGCGACGAGTTTCCCCTATACGCCGGTGTTCGCAAACCCTGGTGACGAGACAGCGAAGTCACCTGCCTGGCTGAACGACCCGATCTACTACCACAACCGCGGCAACTCCACGTTCACCGGCGAGAACTCCCTGTACGGGGACTTCTTCGGACTCGACGACCTCTTCACGGAGCATCCCGTGGTGCAGGACGGGCTCATCGACATCTTCACGGGGATGATGACGGACTTCGACATCGACGGGTTCCGGCTCGACACGGTCAAACATGTGAACGACGAATTCTGGGAAGCGTTCGTACCGGCGATCGAGTCCCACGCCGACACGCTCGGCAAGCCGGACTTCTCTGTGTTCGGCGAAGTATTCAGCTCTGACCCTGCGTTCGCATCCAGATACACGACCGAACTCGGCTTGCCTGCTTTGCTCGATTTCGGCTTCGCTGAATCATCACGGAACTTCGCCGCGAGCAGTGCAGCGACCGACGAGTTGCGTGACCGATTCGCAAACGACGACTACTTCACGGACTCAGACAGCAACGCATCGTTCATGCCGAAGTTCACGGGCAACCACGATATCGGACGCATCGGGTACTTCATCGATCTAGCTAACCCGGGCGCAGACGATGCCGAGCGATTGGCACGCACAACACTCGATCACGCCCTGATGTACTTCACGCGCGGCTACCCGGTCGTCTACTACGGAGACGAACAGGGCTTCGTCGGCGACGGGGGCGACAAGGACGCCCGCCAGGACGTCATGCCAAGCCTCGTGCCGACCTACAACGATGACGACCTCATCGGCACCACGAGCACCACAGCTGACGAGAACCTCGACGAGACCCATCCCCTGTATCAGTCCCTCGCAGATTTCGCGGCTCTGCGTGACGCCCATGTGGCTCTTCGCCAGGGTGCCCAGGTCCACCGGTACAGCGAAGGATCGGCCGGCATCTATGCGTTCTCACGTATCGAGCGGGGTGAGCAGGTCGAGTACGTCGTGGCTCTCAACAACAGCGAAGCGTCAGACAGCGCGACGTTCGACACGGACACACCGGACGCCTCGTGGACGGAGATATACCCTGGCACCGGGGCACCGATCGCCTCCGACCCGACTGGCTCGCTGAGCGTCGATGTGCCCGCACTCGGCTTCGTGGTCTACCAGGCAGACAGCACGATCGCACTGCCCGCTGCCGCGCCGTCCATCGCTATCACGGCACCTGCGGCAGGGGCCGAGGTCACGGGACTGGTCCAGGTTTCTGCCGATATCGGCGGTGGCAACTACGCCGAGGTCACCTTTGCGGCGTCCGTCGACGGAGCTGCGTTCGAGCCGTTCGCAACAGACGACAACGCACCGTACAGTGCCTACTACGACGTGGCAGACCTCACAGCTGGTGCCTCCATCGTCTTCAAGGCAATCGTGGCTGACGCCGCAGCGAACCTCAACGCAGACAAGGTCACCGTCACCGTTGGGGACCAGACGGTACCCGGCGATCAAGGTGCCGAATACGCCATCATCCACTACCTCAGGACGGACGGCGACTACGGCGACCACACGACAGGCGATTACAACGACTTCTGGGGCCTCCACCTGTGGGGCGACATCGATGAGACAATCGAGTGGACCGCTCCCAAGCCGTTCCTCGGTGAGGACGAATACGGGCGCTTCGCCTGGGTCGACCTCGCATCCGGCGCTGAGGAGGTCGGCTTCATCGTCCACCGTGGAGACACCAAGGACGGCACCGATGCCGACCGTTTCTTCGACCCGAGCCTGACCCCTGAGATCTGGCTCCGACAGGACGATGGCACCACCTACACGAGTCAGGCGGAAGCGCAGGGCTACGTAACGGTCCGCTATCACCGCCCCGACGGTGACTACGGAGATACGACCTCTGACGACTACAACGACTTCTGGGGCCTCCACCTGTGGGGCGACGCCATCGACCCATCGGAGGGGACCGATTGGACCACACCGAAGAAGCCGACAGGTATCGACGACTACGGGGCGTTCTGGAACATCCTCGTCGCGGATGCTTCACAGCCGGTGAACTTCATCATCCACCGCGGCGACACGAAGGACCCCGGCCCCGACCAGAGTTTCGTGCCCGTGGAATCGGCAACGGTGTGGATCCAATCGGGTGATGAGACGATCTACACCCAGCGCGGCGATGCCGAGGGATTCGCAACCCTGCACTATCACCGCCCTGACGGTGACTACGGAGACATCACCTCTGACGATTACAACGACTTCTGGGGCCTCCACACGTGGGGCGGCGCCGACGATCCAGGATGGACCACACCACGCAAGCCCATCGGTTTCGATACGTTCGGAGCCGTCTTCGAGGTACCGCTGTTCGATGGTGCAACGGAGCTGTCGTACATACTCCACCGTGGTGACGAGAAGGATCCGGGGCCAGATCAAGCCCTCTCCTTCGACGAGTGGGGCTACGAGGTGTGGCAACTCCAGGGAGCCGACCCCGAACTGCCGTACATCCTCCCCGTTGCGCTGGGTGGTGCCGTCAGCAAGGGCAACCTCTCTGAGCAGCAGGCCCACTGGGTGAGTGAAGACACGATCGTGTGGGCACAAGCTACAGAGACAGGAGCCACCTACCGGCTGCATTGGTCACCTGATGGCGGTCTTGCATTGTCTGATGATGGGATTTCGGGAGGCGACTCCGTTGCCGTCACCGTTTCCGGCACGTACTTAGAACCAGCAGGGGTGGAAGGATTCCGTCATCTCGAGGGTCTGCCGACGCTGCAGATCGATTCCGCAGACCTCGCCACGATCCCTGAGATTCTTCAGGGTCAGATCGCTGTTGCATCAACAAGCAGTGTTGGCGTTCGCCTCGATGCGACCGGACTCCAGATCCCCGGCGTGCTCGACGACCTGTACGGCTTCGATGGCGACCTCGGCGTCGTTTGGGATGGCGACACCCCGACCTTGCGGGTCTGGGCACCGACGGCGACCAACGTGGCCCTGATGCAGTTCGCTGACGCCGATCCGGCAACAGTCGGCACCAGCCAGGAAATGGTTCGCGACGATGCGACAGGAACCTGGTCGGTGTCTGGAGACCCGTCATGGGATGGGAGCTACTACCTGTACGAGGTCGATGTGTACGCACCAACCACGGGACAGGTGGAGACGAACCTCGTGACAGACCCGTACTCGGTGTCGTTGTCGATGAACAGTGCACGATCCCAGATCGTTGACCTCGCCGACCCTGCGCTGGCGCCATCGGGATGGGAGACGGGCGACAAGCCGTCGCTCGGCAATCCGGAGGACATCTCGATCTACGAGTTGCATGTGCGTGACTTCTCGGCGAACGATGCAACAGTTCCCGAGGAGCTGCGCGGCACGTTCAAGGCGTTCACGGTCGAAGACTCCAACGGGATGGGCCACCTGGCAGACCTCGCTGATGCCGGACTCAGCCACATCCACCTGTTGCCGACGTTCGACATAGCGACGATCAACGAGAACAAGGCTGAGTGGCAGGCGCCAGACCATGCCGATCTTGCGCTGTACCCGGCGGACTCCGAGGAGCAGCAGGCGCAGGTCACGCTCACCGAGGATCTCGACGGGTTCAACTGGGGCTACGACCCGCTCCATTACACGACCCCGGAGGGCAGCTACTCGACCAACCCGGACGGCTCGGCACGTGTTGTCGAGTTCCGTGAGATGGTCCAATCGCTCAACGACACAGGTCTGCGTGTGGTGCTCGACGTCGTCTACAACCACACGAACGCGGCAGGTCAGTCGGAGAAGTCGATCCTCGACCGGATCGTGCCCGGCTACTACCACCGTCTCGACGACAAGGGCGCTGTCGCGACATCGACATGTTGCGCCAACACGGCCACCGAGCATCAGATGATGCAGAAGCTGATGCTCGACTCGATCGTCACGTGGGCCACCGAGTACAAGGTCGACGGCTTCCGATTCGATCTGATGGGGCACCACACGAAGCAGAACATGCTCGATGTCCGTGCCGCTCTCGATGTCCTCACGATCGAGGCCGATGGCGTGGACGGCTCGGCGATCTACCTCTACGGCGAAGGCTGGAACTTCGGTGAAGTGGCTGACAACATCCGATTCGATCAGGCGACGCAACTCAACATGCGTGACACAGGTATCGGAACGTTCAGTGATCGTCTCCGTGATGCTGTCAGGGGAGGCGGGCCGTTCGACACTGGTGAAGCGCTGCTGCTGAATCAGGGATTCATCAACGGCGCCTGGTACGACCCGAACGAGGCTGTCGTCGCCGCAGGCACCCCCGAACAGACGCAACTCGACGAGTTGCTGCTGTCCGCAGATCAGATCCGGGTGGGGCTGGCAGGCAACCTCGCCGACTACGAGTTCGTTGATCGCAATGATGATCCCGTGACGGGTGCGGACGTCGATTACAACGGTTCACCTGCCGGATACACGGGTGATCCCCAGGAGAACATCGTCTACGTTGCCGCTCATGACAACCAGACGTTGTTCGACATCAACCAGTACCACAACCCGGTCGCGACCTTGATGGCCGACAGGGTGAGGGTGCAGAATCTCGGCGTGGACCTGACCCTTCTCGCCCAGGGTGTGCCGTTCCTCCATGCAGGCGAAGACATGCTTCGATCGAAGTCACTTGACCGTGACTCGTTCAACTCCGGAGACTGGTTCAACAGGCTTGATTTCACCTACCAGGACAACACCTGGGGAGCAGGCCTGCCTGTGGCAGGGAAGAACGCTGACAACTGGCCGTTGATGCAACCGCTCCTCGCTGACCCCGCGTTGAAGCCGGGCGGGGGCGACATCTCAGACACGGTGGCCCATGCACAAGAGATGCTTGCTGTGCGAGCCAGTTCGGAGCTGTTCCGACTGACGAGCGAAGCAGACGTCATGGACCTGGTCGCGTTCCACAACACCGGTGCGGGCCAGATCCCTGGCCTCATCGTCATGAGTCTCAGTGACACCGG
>JBDLIR010000087.1:0-7037 GCA_039714815.1 Actinomycetota bacterium
GATGCCAGATGCCAGATGCCAGATGCCAGATGCCAGATAGGCTCGGGTCCCTGGAAGGAAGACAGCTAGCGATGAACAACATCACCATTCCGCACAACGCAGGCAGTGCCCAGGCGGACGACAAGGCGTCGCTTCAACGACTCTTCGGCACAAGCGACGACCTCCTGCCGCTGTGGATCGCAGAGCCGTACCTGCCGCTCGCACCGCCGATCGTCGATGCGCTCGAGGAGCGGGCGCGCGCTGGCTGGTACGGATACGAGATGCGCGAGAAGCGGGTCAACGAGGAGTTCGCGACATGGATGCTTCGTCGCCACGGATGGAACCTCAGCGGAACGACCAGGCTTTTGAGCCCGTCCCTCGGCACGTCGATCGGCGCCATCTTGGAAGTGGTGACGGATGGCAGCGATGGCGTCATCCTCCAGCCCCCGGTGTTCACGGACTTCAAACCGCTCGTGACACGTGCGCATCGCAAGGTGGTACGCAACTCCCTCGTGCTCACCGACGGTCGCTACACGATGGATCTCGACGAGCTCGAACGGCTCGCATCTGAGCCGACGACGACCGCGATGATCGTGTGCAACCCCCACAATCCCGTTGGGCGCGTCTGGACATCCGAGGAGCTGCACGCCGTTGCTGAAACGTGCGCAAGCCATGGTGTGTTCGTGGTCGCCGACGAGATCCATGCCGACATCATGCTCGATGACTCCGTGTTCACACCGTTCGCGGTGGCGGCAGCAGGCACAGGCGTTCGATGGGCGGCGCTGCACGGTGCGATCAAGACGTTCGGTTTGGCCGGCGTGGCAGATTCGCTCATCGTCACCGACGACGAAGAGCTGACCGAGTCCTACAAAGCGATGAGTTCCAGGCTGCATCTCACCCGCAACAACGTGTTTGCCCTCGCAGCGATCGAAACCGCGTACCGCGAAGGCGGGCCCTGGCTCGATTCTATGCTCGGCCAAGTAGCTCGCAACGTCGCTGCGCTTCACGATGGCTTACCAGACCCTGTGGGACTGATCATGCCGGAGGGGACGTATCTGGCGTGGTTGGACTTCCGCGGCCTCGGGATGGATGTGCCCGAACTCACCCAATGGCTGCCACACAAGGCGCGTCTGGCGTTGAGCCCTGGCCACTGGTTCGGCAGAGAGGGTGCAGGGTTCGCCCGCATGTCCATCGCTGTTGGACGCGATGTCATCGACGAAGCGATACACAGGATCAGTGTTGCGGTAGGTTGACGATCGGGATCGATCGTTGCACGGACAGATTCGAGATCGACCAATCTCACCGCCGTCATGTCGGGCCCACCACACGTCTACGGTTCAGACATGCCCAACAGACTCGCCGATGCGACCTCTCCGTATCTCCTGCAGCACAAGGACAACCCCGTCGATTGGTTCGAGTGGGGCGATGAAGCGTTCGCCCAGGCACGCGATCGCGATGTCCCCCTGATCCTGTCCGTTGGCTATTCGTCCTGTCACTGGTGTCATGTGATGGCCCATGAATCCTTCGAGGATGACGAGACAGCCGTGTTCATGAACGAGAACTTCGTCAATGTCAAGGTCGACCGCGAGGAGCGGCCAGATGTAGACCGGGTGTACATGGATGCCGTCACCACGATGACCGGGCGTGGCGGTTGGCCGATGACGGTGTTCCTCACCCCCGATGCCAAACCGATCTTCGCAGGCACCTACTTTCCGAAGGAGACCTTCGGCCACCATCCATCTTTCATGGACGTGATGACCGCCGTCGTCGATGCATGGACCACCAACCGCAGGGGCGCACTCGAACAGGCGGACCAGATCACGTCGGTCATCACACAGATCGATTCCAACGTCGGATATCTGCCGACGGTCGGGAACCTCGAACGAGCCGTCACGACCCTGTCGCAGATGTTCGACAGAAGGCACGGCGGCTTCGGGAACGCTCCCAAGTTCCCGCAGGAGCCGACCCTCGAGTTCCTCTTGCGTATGGCAGCGCTGCGGCCCGACGGTGAGAGTGGTGCGGCCGCAACCTCGATGTTGACCCACGCATTGACCGCGATGGCGGACGGTGGCATCTATGACCACCTGACGGGTGGCTTCGCAAGGTACTCGGTCGACAGCCAATGGCTCATCCCGCACTTCGAGAAGATGCTCTACGACAACGCCCAGCTCGCACGCATCTATCTGCGAGCATGGCAGGTGACCGGCATCGACCGCTTCCGCGACGTTGCAATCGACGTGCTCGACTATCTCGACACCACGATGGCAGATCAGGCTGGAGGCCTGCACTCGGCCGAGGACGCCGACTCAGAAGGTGTCGAAGGCAAGTTCGCCGTGTGGACATGGGACGAACTCGGCGAAGTGCTCGGCGATGACAGGGATCTCGCCGCAACGATCTACGGCGCCAGCGTCGATGGCAACTTCGAGGGAGCGAACAACCTGCACCGCCTCACCGACATTGGAACGGTCATGGAGAAATCCGGGTACACGATCACCGAGATCGACGAAGCCCGTGCGTCCATCGACGAGCGTCTCCGCATGGCGAGGTCGCAACGGACCAGCCCGGGTAGGGATGACAAGATCGTCTCCGCGTGGAACGGGCTCGCACTGCGCTCCTTCGCTGAAGCAGCCGCGATCCTCGACGATGACCGGTACCTCCAACGCTCCCTCTCCATCGCGACGTTCCTCGTCACTGAGGCGTCACCTGATGGTGGCCTCGTGCGATCGTGGCGTGACAGGCCGGGGCACGCAGCCTTCGCCGACGATCTTGCCGCTGTGGCGATCGGTGCCTACACGTTGTTCTCGGTCACTGGCGAAGAGCGCTGGTTCGACTCTGCCGAGAGGATGGTCGGGCAGCTCCGCGCACAGTTCGCTGATCCTGACGGCGGCTTCTTCGCCACGAGTACCGCCGACCATGGGCTGATCTCTAGACCGAAGAACAGTCAAGACAGTCCGACACCGTCTGACAACTCCCTCGCCATGGAGGCGCTCCAGATGCATGTGGCGCTCACGGGAGACATCGCAGCGATGAACGAACTCGAACGCACGATGAAGTTCCTCGCCCCCGATGCCCTCTCGAACCCTGCATTCGGCGGCTATGCACTCGCCATCTGGCTCACGCACCTCACCGGCATCAAGGAGGTCGCGATCGTCGGCACGCCCGATCAGCGCCGGGCCCTCGCCAGGCCTGTATGGGGTGCCTTCCATCCCGACGTCGTCATTGCGCCAGGCAGCGGCGAAGTCACGATCGTTCCGCTTCTGGAGAGCCGCACTGGCGGTGACACTGGACTTGCATACGTCTGCCAGAACCTCACCTGCGACCTCCCCCTCACCACCCCCGAAGCCCTCGCTGACCGTCTCTAGGACTTTGGCGCTGATACAGCTGATATCTCGGCTGTATCAGCGCCAAAGTCCTAACAATCAAAACGGCATCGTGGTTACGCTACCGGGCATGGACATCATCCGTCGATTCGAACAGCCGAGGCTCCGGCGCCCCATCGCGATCGTCGCGTTCGGCGGCTGGAACGACGCGTGCGATGTCGCATCCACATCAGCGGACTTCATCCTCGACGCACACGAGGACAAGACCGTCCTTGCGGAGCTCGAATCCGACCCGTTCTACGACTTCCAACAGCATCGGCCCACCGTCGAGATCCGGGACGGCGTCACGAGATCGCTCACGTGGCCCCGACTGCGATTCACCGCACTCGAACGGCCTCACGATGACCGCGACATCGTGCTCGTTTCCGGCCCTGAGCCCAACTTCCAATGGAAGACATTTGCACGGAGCATCATCGAGGTTCTCGACTCGTTCGGAGTCGAGGAAGTCCTGATGGTCGGTGCGTACGTCGGGGCGGTAAGCCATGCAACAGCAGTCACGCTATCTGGTGTCGGATCGGACTCCGTCAGCGTCATCCGGTCAGGATTGGACTCAGCGAACTACTCGGGGCCCACGGGAATCGTCGGAGTCGTTCAGGGAGCGTGCAGGGAGGCCGGCATCCGGTCGTTGTCGATGTGGGCGCCAACGCCTCCATATCTCAGCGGCAACCCATTCCCGAAAGCCGTCCTTGCACTCGTCGAGAAGATCTCGGACATCACCAATCTCCACATCGACACCGCTGAGCTGATCGCTGTCGACGCCGAGTACACACAAAAGGTCGATGACGCCATCGAGGATGCTGGGACAGACCTGGCCGACTACCTCGAAGAGATCGACAACTACGACGAGCCGATCCTTGGCTCTCTCCTCGGTAAACAGACGAAGTCCGAAGACGGCCCTTCATCGATCCTCGATCCAGACGACGCTGATGGCCTCGTCGATGAGATCGTCAGGTTCCTCAACGGCGACGCCTGATTCGTGGACTCCATCGAGATCGTCAAATGGATCCACCTGCTCGCTGCCGCCGTTTGGACAGGCGGGCTCATCACCCTGGCGTTCCTCGTCACGGCGATTCGCAGCACAACGGAGGACGTTGAGGTCCTGCGGGCGGTAGCCCGACGCTTCGGAGTTCTCTCATGGGTGGCATTCGCCGTGGCGATCATCACGGGCACATGGATGTACACGAACGCCGGGCTTCCGTGGGAGGACTTCTCAGCGAAAGGTACGCTCATCGTCGTGGCTGGCGGCCTCGCATTGTTCCACCAACTCACGGCCAAGCGGTCATCACCTGCGATGCGTGGCATCATCCAGCTACTCATCCTGATCGTGAGCATCGGCATCTTCGGTAGTGCAGTCACGCTCGTCTGAGACACTGGCGCCGTCAACGGGAAGTCGTCGATCTGCAGCCGGCGAAATCTGAACACAGCAAAGCGACCGTCACAGACCCACCGGACCAACTACGCTGCCACCCTATGGACCAGGACAGGGCACGGACGAAGATGCTGGCACTGCTGCCGGCCGTTGCAGACGCCATACGCAGAGAAGCGGACAAGATCTCGCGTGCGAACTTCTGCGATTGCAACATCGGCGATGTCTACATGATCGCGACTATCCAGGTAGACCATGGCGGATCGGCCCGCCCTTCTGACCTCATCGGATCCACCTACACGACTTCGGCAGGCGTCACGGGAAGCCTCAAGCGACTCGAGGCGGCGGGCTACATCGAGCGACAGAGGACGCCACACGACGGTCGAGTGTCCCTCGCCGTCGTCACCGATGCCGGCCGCAAGACCGTTGAGACGGCACTCCCGGCATTCAGCGATCTTGCCGCGGCGGTGACCGGCGGCCTCGATGATGACGAAGTTGAACGCTTGACCTCACTCGCTGAGCAGTACCTTGAAACCACCGTCGAGGACTGAGCTTCCTCCGGCCAGCATCTGCGGATACTGTTCCTGAAACGACGAATGCCTCCCGGATGGGAGGCATTCGAGCAAGCTACTTCTTGCGCTTGTGGCGATTGGCCTTCAGACGCTTGCGGTACTTGTGCTTACTCATCTTCTTTCGGCGCTTCTTGATCAGCGAACCCATGCAGGTGAAACCTCGTTGTTAGAAATGTGGTCGGACCCGTGCGGAACCTTGGTGGATCGACCCGCACTGACCGACAGAGGATAGACGATTTCTCGAACTGATGACCGTCGAACTCGAAGCGGTGCCCTCGTTACACTTGTCATATGAAGCCGATCATCGGGATCACCGGCAGACCGCAATGCGTCCCAGCTGCCGCAATACAGATCAAGGCGTACCTAGCCGGACATACCTATACAGATTCGATTCGCCACGGAGGAGGGATCCCAGTGATCCTCGTTCCGGTAGAAACTGACGAGATCGACGACGTGCTCGACAGGGTCGATGGCATCCTCTTCACCGGGGGCGGAGACGTCTCCCCGGCCGCATATGGCGCCGAACCCGAGGAGTCGGTCAGAGGCGTCAACACAGAGCGCGACGACTTCGAATTCGAACTCGTCCGAAGAGCTCGCGAACGCAAAATGCCGGTGATGGGAATCTGCAGGGGTATGCAGGTGATCAACGTTGCGCTCGGAGGGACCTTGATACAGGATCTCCCTTCCCACACCGGTGTGCACGGACACGACGTCGCAGGTGAGGGCGTCTACGAACCGCATCTCCACGCCAAGGTCGAGGAGAACACGCGGCTCTCGGCCATCGTCGGTGCCGGGCTTCACTCGATCAACTCGATCCACCATCAGGCAGTGAACGAACTCGGCGAAGGGCTGTCCGTCGTCGCATCAGCGATCGATGGGACGATCGAAGCAATCGACCACGACGACAAGGACTGGCCGTTCATCGCCGTGCAATGGCATCCCGAGTTTCTCGGCATGCGAGACGACGGGACGTCTCACGATCTGTTCGCCTCGCTCGTGGCAAGCGCAGCCAAGTACAGGGCCGACGCCTGAAGTCGGATCAGGTCAGGCCGTCGTAGTCGACGTCGAGCATCAGTACCTCGCCGGTAGCTCCGAGCACGCCGCTCATCGCACCGATGACCCTCCCCCTGGTCTCTGGGGTCGTGAAAGCGATCGCAGTCGGGCCCGCACCAGACCACGCTGCATGGAGGGCACCGCCGCGCAACGCCGCCGAGATCATCTCCCCCGTCACGGAGGACAGCGCGGCCCTGGGTGCCTCGTGGAGTTCGTCACCAGCCGCATGGGTGAGCACATCAGCGTTGGCGTCCCTGAGACCCTCGATCAGAAACGCCAGTCTCGACAATGATCTACAGACCACATCACGGGGAACGGATTCAGATAGAGCTGCCCGCGCTTCGGCTGTTCTCAAGGGATCGTGCGGGATGCCAACGACAACGCGGATCGATGAGTGGAGGTCCAGACGTTTGACTCCACCGTCAGCGACCGCAACGAAGCCACCGAAGACCGTAGCCGCGGCGTTGTCGCGATGGCCCTCCATGTCGGCGACGATCTCGTAGACACGCTCGGCACCACGATCGTCTCTGGCCGCCTTGAGCGCCGCACCCGCCACCGAGGCCACGACCGCCGATGAGGACCCCATCCCCCTCGCCCTTGGGACATCGTTGTCAAGGGTCACATGAGCTGGCTGGCCAACCGCACGCATCACTGTCCTCGTGATCATGTCTCGCGAGCCGAGCCTGC
>JBDLIR010000088.1:0-7017 GCA_039714815.1 Actinomycetota bacterium
GCCTCGCGGTATGAGCTCGCTGCGCTCGCGGACTAGACGGGTCGAAGATCTCTTACCGGCGAGCGCAGCGAGCCTTGTACGCCCGCAGGGCTTGTACGGCCGAAGGCCTTGTACGCGAGCTTGCGAGCTGATACGGCGAGCTTGCGAGCCTGCGAGCTGCTTGCGAGCCTGCGAGCTGCCTGCGAGCTGATACCCTCCTCCCCATGGAACCGTCTCAACCTGACGCAACTGATGCGCAACTGTCGCTGCGAGACCGGATGCCTGACTATCTGGCGACGTTCGGGATCGGTCTGGCGGTCACCTTTGCGATCGGGATCGGTATCTGGCTGATCTCCGATATCAGGTTGTCGTCGACGATCGGGTACACGACGATCCTCTACGGAGTCGTGTTCCTCCTCGCAGGTGGCGCCTCTGGCGGTGGATACGTGAACCTGGGCGTCGGGGCGGTTGGATCGATGTTCGGCGGTCGCAGGCTCGATGATTCCGAGCCTGGCACCGAGAGCCCTGATCAGAACCGGAAGCGGATGGACGCGAGCGAACGCCTCGCAAAGGGTCTTCGCCCCGAAGCCAACCCCAGAGCGTTCTGGCAGGTCGTCGGGGGACTGACCTACATCGTCATAGGCCTGGCGATCGTGATCATCTGGCCGTAGGGCCGCCGGACGCTTCGAGCAGGTTGTCGACCGTATCGGCCACGACGAACAGTCCTGACGACTGTGCGGCAACGGCCTCACCCGATTTCATGACGGCGTCGATCAGGAGCCTCTTGCCGCGCCTCTCGGTCACAGAGCCCGTGAGGCTGAGCGTGCTACCGACCTTCGCCTCGGCGCGATACCGGATGTCGAGCTTGGCCGTGAACACGAAGACACCTTCAGTGACGATCGCTGACCAAGCGGAGATCTCATCGAGGGCGGTTGCGATGACACCTCCATGGACGACGCCGTGGAACCCGTTGAAGTTGCTCCCGGGCGTGAACAGGGCTGTGACTCCGTCAGGTGTTTCGGTGAAGTCGTCGAGGTGCAGCCCGATCGGGTTCTGCGAGCCGCAACCGAAGCATCGGTCGTACAACGACCTGAGATGGGGGATACGTTCATCGGAGAGAGGAATACCAGTCATGGATTGACTGTACATGCTCGCTGGCGCTCGCGGATCCGCTGCGCTCTTGGATCGCGGTACCAAGTACCAAGTACCAAGTACCCTCCCTCCGATGTCACCGAAATCACGCAGCGGCCGCTCGGAGCCGACAACGCAAGAGACCCGCAATGCCAGGGTCATCCTGAATCGGCTCAAGAAGCGGTACCCCGAGATCAAGACCGCACTCGACTACGGCGATGAATGGCAGCTTCTCGTGTCGACCGTCCTTTCCGCACAGACGACGGATGTGAACGTCAACGCAGTCGCCCCGAACCTCTTCGCAGCGTATCCGACGCCCCGGACCCTTGCAGAAGCGAACCCCGAGGATGTGGAGAAGATCATCTTCTCTACCGGTTTCTACAAACAGAAGACGAAGAGCATCATCTCTCTGGCGGCGGATCTCGTCGAGATGTACGACAGCGACGTTCCCAGGGATCTCGACGAACTCGTGAAGCTTCGGGGTGTCGGGCGCAAGACGGCGTCTGTGGTTCTCGCTGAGGCATGGGGAGACCCGGCGATCGCCGTCGACACCCATGTCAAGCGGGTCTCGAACCGGCTCGGCCTCACGCATTCGAGCGACCCCACCAAGATCGAGTTCGAACTCAAGGCGCTCTATCCGCAAAAGGACTGGGCAGGGATCTCGATGAGGCTCGTCCAGTTCGGGAGGGACGTGTGCAACGCGAAGAAACCGAATTGCCCTGCATGCCCGCTCGCCGACCGTTGCCTCTTCGAGAACAAGACCCCTCGGTGAGCCTGGCCTGATGCTCGCTGCCTTCCGTCGGAACCCTCGTGACCGCGCGATTGCCTCCCTGGCTATCCCCGCCCTCGGCACGCTTGCGATCGATCCGTTCGTGTCCATCGTCGACACGGCATGGGTCGGGCGTCTGGGGACGGAGCCTCTCGCATCCCTTGCGATCGCCTCAGCCGTGTTCATCGCCGTCTTCAGCATCTTCAACTTCGTCCACGCCGCTGTGACACCCCTCGTAGCCGGTGAGGTGGGCAAGGGGGACATCTCGCGGGCAGGCTCGATCGCAACCGGGTCGATCGTGACGACAGCGGCGATCGGCATCGTGGTGAGCATCGTGGCGATCGTGCTCGCTGAGTCGCTGACCGGACTCTTCGGCGGGGAACCATCTGTGCTTGCGGACGCAACGGCGTACCTGCGAATCCGGTTCCTCGCGCTCCCGGCCGTCCTCGTGGCAATGGCGGGCCATGGCATCTACCGGGGCCACTCCGACACGAAGACCCCGTTGTACGTTGCGATCGGTATGAACCTGATCAATCTCGTCCTCGATCCGATCCTGATCTTCGTGGTGGACCTTGGAGTGGAGGGGGCGGCGTGGGCGACGGTCATCGCCCAACTGTTCGCTGCTGGATGGTTCCTCGTGCTCATCTTCGGCACCCATCGTCACCGCCTGGGCACGGACAGAAGGGCGAGGGGCTTGGGTCCGCTACCGATCAGCAAGATCATCGGTGCAGGTTGGCCGATGATGATCCGCAGCGCGGCCCTGCTTTTCGCTATCTCCGCCACAACGGTCGCCGCCTCGAGGATCAGCACCCAGGCGGTTGCGGCCCATCAGATCGCGATGCAGGTGTGGCTGTTCTTGTCGTTCGTCCTCGATTCATTCGCGATCGCAGCGATGGCGATGATCGGGACAGACCTCGGAGCCGGTGACACGAGAGCCGCGCGCGCCATCGGGAACCGGTTGCTTGCGCTCGGGTTCGTTTCGGGACTCGGACTTTCGGTGCTCTTACTCGTGAGCGCTCCGCTTGTCGGGTCGATCTTCACGTCAGACCAGGGCGTCCTCGATGACCTGTCGTCGATCTACATGTTCGTCGTCGTCCTGCAACCGCTGACGGCCCTCGTTTATGTGTGGGACGGCGTCGGCATAGGCGCGAGCGCGTTCAGGTTCCTTGCGGCCTCGATGGTGGCTTCCGCCCTGCTGACGGTCGTTGCACTCGTCGTGTTCGGCGATACGCTCGTTGGCGTGTGGGTCGGTGTGGCGACGCTTACGGTCAGTCGACTTGTGGCTCTGGCTGCGTGGTACTGGTTCTGGGGCCCCTCTTGCGCACGAGGTCCATCCCCTGCGTCTCAGGAAGCATGATCACGAGCCCTATCGAGACGACGAGGCCGATGCCGAGCAGGCCGATGGTCACCGGTAGGCCCACTCTGTCGATCAACGCCGCACCAGCAGCGAACCCGGAGATCGACCCGACGATCGCGATGTTGGTGAGCCACCCGCCTGCCGTCGCTCGAACCCTGGTGGGGAACAGCTCTGCTCGTAGCGCCCCGTACGACGGTGTCAGCATCGTTGCACCGAACGTCGCGAGGAACACATTAGCGGCGAGGAACCACCCGGAATCGAGCAGGTAGAAGCCCACACCGCCGGCGAGTCCGATCGCAAGGGCAGCGATCGTGACCGGGCGTCGCCCGTACGTGTCGGCGAGTCTGCCACCGACGAGAAGTCCGACCGCACCGAGCCCTGACGACACGATCAACAAGAAGCGTGCAGCTCCGGTGTCCCAGGCAAGGTCGTTGATCAGGCGCTCGAGCACGAAGTCGAATGCAGGAGCCGAGAACGCCGCAACGAAGAACGAGACGCCTGCAAGAGGCCAGAAGTGTCGTGACAGGCCGAGACCGAGTGCCTTGACGAACGAGATCGGGGTCGTCTCTACGTAGGCTTTCGACTCCGGCAGGTATCGGTTGAGGAGAGGGAACGCAAGAAGCCCCAAGGTGGCGATCCCAAAGAGGATCCTCCACGCGTTGTCGTTCACCTCAGCAAGCGGCAGCAAGAGCAGGCCGAGTCCGACGCCCATCGACCCGGCGAGGCCGTAGACACCGATACCGAACGCCCGCACACCTGCCCGTAGTTCTTCGGCGATGTACACGATCGAAAGACCCGCAACGGCAACGATGCCGATCCGCACCACGGCCTGAGAGACCACGAATGCCGGTACGGATGGGATGAACGCCGTCGCAAGGCTCCCGAAGGCAACGAGTACGAAGGCTCCGAGGAGCGGTTTGCGTCTTCCTCCGCGATCTGCGGACATGGCGAAGAGGATCCCGAGGAGGGATGCAGTTCGTACGATCGCAAACACGAGGCTCATCTGACCCTCGGTGAGTTCGAGCGACAGTCTGGCGAACGGGAGCGTGTGTGACATCTGGCTGCCGGCGTATCCGGTGATGAACCCGATGATCGACATGAGGAACAGCGCTCTGCGGTCAGCAGGGCTGAACGCGTGAGAGTTGGATTGTCGATGGGCCGAGGTCATAGTGCGTCGTTGCTCGCGGAGAAATCGAGGTTAGTAGTACCATCCCCGAACCCGGAACCCTGCGTATCGCATTGGGAAACGGGCAGGGAACGCCGACCTCGGCCGGTTCGTTGTTCTCCCGAACCGCCGATCACGAGATACGAAGGACGACCCCTTGCAGTTCAACATCGTCGCAGCACTTTTCGCTGGCGCTGCATCGTTCCTCTCCCCGTGCGTGCTTCCCCTCCTGCCTGGATATGTGAGCCTCATGTCTGGCTACGACATGCAAGAGCTCTCCGAAGGGGAAGTGTCGATGCGGCGGGTCGTCGGGCGGACAGGGCTGTTCGTGCTCGGCTTCACAGCGGTGTTCGTCGCGCTGGGGGCAACGGCGACGAAGTTGTCGGGTTTCTTGAGCCAGTCGGTATTCACATCGATCGCCGGTTGGGTGATCGTTGCGATGGGGTTGTTCATCGCCTTCACGGCCGTATGGACCCCGAGCTGGCTCATGCCGTTGATGAAGGAACGGCGCATGGAGTCCTCCGGCGCAAAGCGGTTCGGGCTTGCCGGGCCGCCGATCATGGGTGCTGCATTCGCATTCGGATGGACCCCGTGCATCGGGCCCTTCCTTGGTTCTGCCCTCCTCCTCGGTGCGAGCACGGATACGGTGTACCAGGGGATGGGCGTCCTGTTCTTCTACAGCCTCGGCCTCGGCATCCCTTTCCTGCTGACTTCGTTGCTGCTCGCAAAAGCGTTTTCCACGTTCAACTGGATCAAGAAGTACCTCGTCCAGATCACCGTCTTCTCCGGGCTCATGCTGGCCTTCTTCGGAGTGCTGCTGATCACCGGCCGCATCACCGAGTTGTCTGCGGTGTTCTCCCGCCTCCTCATCTGGCTCGGACTCGATGAGTTGGCCAGCGTTTAGCGGAACTCAGCTATCAGCTGACGGCTGACGGATCTACGTCTTCTTGGGCGGTGCTCTGTTCGTGGTCGTCGTGTACGTGTGGCCGAACGGCGTGGTCCACTGATGTTGAGCGTCGGGTAGGAGTTCGTAGTCCCATCCTTGTGTGTGTTTGATGCCGTGGTCGTGTCTACAGAGTGGGGCGAGGTTGCAGTCGCAGGTTTCGCCGCCGTCTTGGACCGCTGTTGTGTGATCGAGGTCAGAGACCGTCGATGGCATGCGGCATCCGGGGAAGACGCAGGTCCGGTGGCGTGTCTGGATTCGACGTTTCTGGGACGCCGTTGGCCTGCGTGATGTCGTGCCCAGGTGGATCGCCTGTCCATGGTCGTCGAGGGTGGCGATCCTCCACTGGGCATCGTGGTTGTTGGCTGCGATCTTCCTGGCAATGTCGGCGATGACGGGGCCGTAGCCACCGAGGTCTCCCGGCTGATCGCTGAGGCCTGCAAGCGTTTCGAGGTCGACGACGAGATCTATAGCACCCGTGTTCGATGCCGATGTGCCGGCGTCGGGTGTTGTGCCGTGCAATAAGTCGAGACAGATGTCTGCACGCAGTTGATCCATCGTCCGTGATTCGCCGGGAGTCCCGTGAAGCTCGATGGCAGCACGGTTGACCTTGCTCATGATCGCAGCGACCTCGTCCGGCGGGAGGTCATAGCCCATGAGATTCACCGTGCCTGACTCTGTGGGTTGGATGACGATTCGCCGGTCATCATGTGCCATGTTGTAGCGGTCCTTCGCTTCATCAGGGTCGGCCTCGATGCAGAGCTTCCTGATGCGCGCACCGAGTTGTCCTGTCGTGAGGTTCGCTGCCTGGTCTGCGATCTGGTCAAGGACGTTCTGAGCGGTGGCGTCCGACAGATGAAGTGTCGACCTTTCGATCGTCTGTGCGCGGCGAAGGTCGATCTTGCCTGCGGTGAGCATGTCGAAGAGGCGGGGCAGCCGATGCTCGAGGCTCAGAGCAAAGGCGAGTTCGTTGTCAGCAGCTCTGCGCGTGAGCTTGAGTGCGAGACGGATCTCTGCGCTGGATGCCGCACCAGCTTCGATGTACGTGCTGTCGTCGGCTGAGGCGTAGCTCCTGTGCACGGCCGCGATGTCGCGATACCGCTGAGCACCGAAGTGCGACATCATGCGGTCGTTTGCCCGCAGCACGATCACCTGATCGTGCGGTGACACCTTCGAGACGTCGATAGCTGACAGGAAGGCCCCCATGACCGGGCCGGGCACCATGGTGTCGAGGTTCGGCGGGATCTGCTCGTAGCCGGTCGGATCCTCCCACGGTGGGAGTTCTGTGCCTGGCGGTTCCTCGCCGAACGGTGTCTCGTACTGTGCTGTCGTCGTCATGGTCACAACGTATCAACGGCGTGTGACAAGAAAGGAGAATCAGCTGTCAGCCGTCAGAAGAACACAGAACACAGAGAACAGACGGAAATCGTAGATCGTAAATCGTAAATCGTAAATCGCCAGAAGCGGAGAGCGGAAAGCTCTTTCTTGTCGTTCACCACCCATCCGCACGTCTTCCAAGTACGCTGCTGTCATGCAGCCTTCCTTGAGCCGTGAGGCCTTCGTCGAACTCGCCGATCGTTACAACGTCGTTCCGCTTGCGGTCGTGGTGCTTGGGGATGTGCTCACCCCCGTATCGGTGTACGACCGGCTCGTGGGTGACGGTGACGGCTTCC
>JBDLIR010000089.1:0-6985 GCA_039714815.1 Actinomycetota bacterium
TGCGCGCGGGCTGAGTGGTACGACTCGGTTTCCCCCTCTGTCTCGTTCCTCGACATCTCCCCCGTCCAAAGAGCCGGGGGAGAGAAGCGGAAAGCGCCTCTCACGCGGAGCAGCGGGAGCGACCGATGAACGCTCCCGCTGCTCGCTGAGTGGCGGATTATCCGCCAGGTCTGTCGCCCTACGGAGTCAGGGCCGGTAGCCCGCTTTCCACGAGGGAAGCGTACGAACCGCCGTATCCGTTGACGTTGTCTGCTGCAAGGACGTGCAATGCAGCTACCGCCATGGCTGAGCGATGGCCAGATCCGCAGTAGGTTGTGACGTTGACATCGGTCGGGACACCGTCGATCCCCTTTGCGATCTCGCGCAGGTCGATGTTCGTTGCGCCCTCGATGTAGCCCTCGGCGTACTCGCCTGCGGTGCGGACATCGAGCAGGAACGCGCCAGCAGCTACGGCCTCTTGGACCTTCGCTGCATCGCCCGCTGAGTAGAACCCATCAGGGATCCCTGACAGATATCCGTCAACGGCAGCGAGAAGTGCAGGCTCGATCTCGGGTGCGCCAACGACCTCAGCCTCTACGGCTTCGGTGCTGACTTCCTCGCCGGCATCGGTCCAGCCGACCCATCCAGGCTTGTACGACAGGACGTTGTCGTAGCCGAGCATGCCGAGCGATGACAATACCTCACCGGCACGGAACCCTGTTCTGCAGTACACGTAGACCTGACGGTCCGTTGGAATCTTGTCGAGGTTCGCAGCGACGGTCCGGATCGGGATATTCACCGCTCCCGGGATGTGGCCTTCTTCGTATTCGCCGGTTTCGCGCACGTCGATCACGAGCGCACCACTGGCCTCGACACCGTCCTTGAACACGTCCACGTCGCCGATGGCGAGGAAGCCCTCGGGGAGCGAGGACAGGTACTCGTCAACGGATGCTGTCAGGTCGAAGGCGGCCACGGTTGTCGCGGGTGCCTCCGCCACGGTTGTCGTTACTGTTTCAGCCGTGTCTTCGGCTGTATCGCCTGAACTACACGCTGCGGCGATCATCGCTAGACCGAGCACGAGCCCGATCAGTGATGCCCTACTCTTTATCTGCATCATTTTCCTTTCGTTCTGGAAGCCTCGAGGCTTCCTGCCGGTATCGTCCGGCGTTTTCTTTCGATCTTGTGACTAGTGCGGGTCGCCCTCGGCGTCCCCGTTCTCGATTTCATCCACCCACTTGCTGTGTTCGAGTTCCATGTCCTCCTTGGAGACGTATCCGGTCGCCATTGACGACCAGGCGGTGTACACGTAGGTGAAGAAGACGTGTCCCACCAGGAGCAGCGTCAGTGCGAGCATCGACAGGTCGTGGATGATCGCAGTCCATGACAACATGTTCGGATCGAGACTCGACTTGGCCAACCACAGTACGAGGCCGGACATCACGATCACCGCTGAGAACACGATCACCGCTGAGTGATGGAGCTTCTGTCCCGCGTTGAGCCGTCCCTGGGGAGGCATCTCAGCTGTCCTGCCGAGGACGTACCGGTACATGTGTCTGAACCACGCCACATCGTCGCGGTCGTACTTGAACGAGTCGACAAGCACTTCCCTCGCGCCTGCGCGATCCACAACGATGTACAGGAACGGAACCGACATGAAGCCGATGGCCGCGATCCGGTGGAGATACCGGGACCATCCACCGGCTGCGATGAAGGCGAGGGGGCTCCACACGAGTGCGAGACCTGTGATGAGAAGCATCAGGAACGAGCTCGCCATCACAGCGTGGACGATCCGTTGTGCCCTTCGGTATCGGAGGATCTCCTTTTCAGGATCGTGTTCTACCTTGGCTTTGGCTTTGATCCCGATCATGGCTGTACCTCCTCCGCCTCGGATCCGCCTGTGCTGGCTTGCGCGAGTTCCTTCTCTTCGATCTCTCGGAGCTCAGCCATGTGGTTCTTACGAGCGATGATCCCGAGGACTCCAGCACCGATCGCCGCGATCGCTGTTGCGCCCATGGACACCGGCTGTATGACGTTCTTCCATACGTCGGTGACGACCGGGACCGGTGGCGGATCGCTCGGGATGTCGAGCGTCTCTGGATCGTCGGGGAGCACAAGGATGAGACCGAGACCGCCAGCCTGGGTCTCGCCGTAGACCTGTGCGTTTGGATAGCGACCTTTGATGGCTGCGACCCTTTCGTGAGCCTCGGCGAGGATCAGGTCCCGCTGGTCGTACTTGAGTGCCTGCGCTGGACAGGTCTGGACGCACCAGGGCAGTTCGCCGCCCGCGACCGTTGCTGCACAACCGTCGCACTTCGTCGACCGGCCGTTCTCCATCTTTGGAACGCCGTAAGGGCATGCCTGGACGCAGTACCCGCATCCGCTGCATGCGCCTGAAGCCAGGCGGGTGAGTCCGTCCTCTTTGAAGAGGGCACCTGTTGGACATACGGACACGCAGGCGGCATCGATGCAGTGGTAGCAGCGGTGGTTCTCGAACCCGCCTGTCAGGTCAGGGAACGTTCCGGACGTGTGCTCGATGAGGTCGATGTACTGGGTACCGATCGGGAGTTCGTTCCCGGTCTTGCATGCAACGACACAGGCTTCACAACCGATGCATCGGCTCATGTCGAGGAGGAATGCGTACTCCATGTCAGCCTCCCTCCGCTATCCGTACGAAGTTGACACGCAGCCCCGCCCCACCGCTGATCGGATCGAGCTTGTAGCGGCTCATCATCTTCGTGTCACTTGCGCCCTTGCCGTTCGCGTTTGTGAGGCCTTCGGCTACCTGCCCGAATCCGTGCACTATGTACACGGCGTCCTTGCGGATCCGCTGGGTGGCCTTGACGAGGACGGGTCCCGTGCGGGTCCCAGCCTCGTTCTCGAGCCACACCTCGTCGCCGCTCGCGTAGCCAAGCCTCGTGGCTTCGTCCTCGTTGATCCAGAGTTCGTTCTCCGGGTACACGTCGCTGAGCACGGGTGTGTTCTGCGTTCTGGCGAACGTGTGCACGGGACTGCGGCCGTACAGCAGCCGGTAGTAGCCCTCGGGAGGTTCGTCCGTCGGCTCGTAGACGGGCATGGCGTCGAACCCGGCGTCGGCCAGGGGTGCCGACGACAGTTCGATCTTGCCTGACGGCGTGTGGAACGGGGATTCATCGTCGAAGTCCTCGAGGTAAGGCTTCCCTTGCTGGATGATGACGCCGCCGCCATCGTGCATCTTCTCGAGGCTGGATCCCACAGATCTGAGTCTCGTGTCGAGATACTCCTCGATGGTCTCCCACTTGAAGTAGGAGTCGAGCCCGACCCGCAGGCCAAGCTCGCGAGCCATCATCCATGCAGGCATCGTGTCGTACATCGGTTCGACGGCGGGTTCACGCATCTGGATGAACGGTGTCTTGTGGGCGATCGCCGACAGGTCGTCATACCGTTCCAGGTAGGTCGTGTCCGGGAACACGACGTCTGCCCATGCGACGTGCTCTTGGGGGAGTACGTCGATTGCGAGGACGAAGTCGAGCTTCTCGAGCGCTTCGCGTGTCCGTTCGGGCATCGGGAGGGAGTTGAACAGGTTGACGCCGTAGACGATCATGCCTGCGATGCGATATGGGTCATCCGTGATCATCGGGTCGATGAGTTCCTGGATTGCAGTCGCACCCCGTAAGAAGTCTTCCTTCACGCCGTCGGCGCGGGCCTTCCCTGTGGGGCCGACAGGGAGTTCGTCGCTCTCTTCACCTGGTTCTGCCGAGCAGCCGCCGGCGCTCCCTGCGACCGCGAACGGTGGATGCGGGTACCCGTCGAGGAACACGGACTTGTTGAAGTACAAGCCCCCGCGCCGACCGTACGCACCGAGAAGCGAGTTGATGATGAACACGGCTCGCATCCGCTGTGTGTCATTTCCGTACCACGTGGTGTGGCGGCCCGGCATGATCGCTGCCTGGGGGAGACGTTCGGACATCACCCGTGCGGTCTCCCGGATCTGATCCGCGGGGAGGTCGGTGATCGTCGCTGCCCACTCCGGGGTGAATTCGGCAACATGTGCGGTGAGTTCGTCGATCCCGTTCGCCCACTCGTCGATGTACGCACGGTCGTACCGTTCCTCGGTGATGAGCACGTTGATCCAGGCGAGAAGCAGTGCGGTGTCGGTACCGGGCTTGATGGGGAGCCAGTGGTCGGCTTTCGCAGCGGCCGTTGAGAACCGCGGGTCTACGACGATCACCTTGGCGCCGTTGCTGCGCGCTTGGACGAAGTCCTGAATGACGGTGTTACGGGCATCTTCGCCGATGTGGCTGCCGATGAGCGTGATGCACTGCATCTCAGACCAGTCCATGGGTTCATGCCCGCCAACGGGGAGCCCGAAGGTGAGTTGGGAGGCTTCTTCACGCGGGCTGAGGCAGATCGACGTCGATGGCTTCGCAGCGTTCGGTGTGCCCCATGCCTGGGCGAAGTACTCTGCGAACCAGGTATCGCCGGTGGTGTGGCCGAAGATCGCAAGGCCTTCCGGCCCGTACTTGTCCTTGATCTCGAGGAGTTTCCCTGCCGTGTAGTCGAGCGCCTCTTCCCATGAGACCTCGCGGAACTTGCCTTCACCGCGTTCGCCCGTGCGGATCATCGGGGATCTCAGACGGTCGGGGTCGTTCATGAACGACACGCCGCCCTGTCCACGGGCACAGAGCATGCCGCGGCTCTTCGGGTCGGCAGGGTTGCCATCGATCTTCATGACCTCGCCGTTGACGCTCTTGACGACGATGCCGCACTTCCACGGGCATATGTCACAGAAGTTGTACGTGGTGACGACCTCACCCTTGGTGAACCAGGCTGGCTCGGGGTACTTTGCGGTGAAGCGGGGCTGATGAGATCCCATGAGCGTGGTCCCTGCGAGACCGGTCATCAGGAACTGTCGCCGCGTGATCTCGAGATCAACTCTCGCCATGACAGACCTTTCATCGGTAATGCGTAGAAGTATAGTCGGTTACTCCGTAACTATGTATCTCAATACGAGTGATGCTTCCAGCAACTGATCTCAGCCACCCACCCGAAGCGCCCACGAGGTTCTTCTCCGAGAGCGGATGACGGTGATCGGTTGGCGCTACTCTGGCCCCCACGATGCGTCGCTTCTTCCTGTCTGCCCTGGCTGTCGGCCTCCTCGTCGGTGCGTGTTCGCCGCGCGGTTCTGAGCCTGGAACGACGGCAACCACTGGCGACAGTGCGACCACGACGAGCACGACCGCCGCTGCTCAGGTTGCCGAGCCACTCGACCCCGACGGGTTCTATCTCAACCTCATCTGGCACCAGCACCAACCGCTCTACCCGACGGATGCAAGCGGTGTCGTCACGAGGCCATGGGTGCGCCTGCACGCAGCGAAGGACTACTACGACATGGTCGAGACGGTGGGCAGGTACACGAACATTCGGGTCACCTTCAACCTGACCCCCGTGCTCCTGCTCCAACTCGAAGACATCGTCGACGGCACGAGGGACAGCTACTGGGTCCACACGGAGATCCCTGCGGAGGACCTCACCGACGCACAGCGCCAGTTCGTCGTCGATAGGTTCTTCGACGTCAACCCGAAGATCATCGACCGGTTCCCCCGGTATCAGGAACTTCGCGATATCCGGGATGGTTCGGGAGACTTCGGTGATGCAGACATCACCGACCTCCAGGTGCTGTTCAACCTCGCATGGACGGATCCCGACTTCCTGGCCGAGGATCCGCTCAAGAGTCTCGTGGATCAAGGGAGAGGGTTCGCAGAAGGGGACAAGGCCGTCGTTCTCGCTGAGCATCTCGAGATCGTCGGCAACGTTGTCGAGATCCACCGCGACCTGTGGGACAAGGGCCAGATCGAGGTGGCCACGACACCCCTTGCACATCCGATACTGCCGCTGATAGCAGATACGGATCAGGCACTCGTGGGGGATCCGTCTGCGATCATGCCGCTGGAGCGGTTCAGAGAAGTGTCCGACGCCGTGTCGCAGGTGACGATGGGCCTCGATGAGGCTGAGCGGATCCTTGGCCGCAGGCCCGAGGGCATGTGGCCGGGCGAAGGTTCGGTCAGCCAGCTCGTGACTCCGATCTTTGCGGGCGACGGTGTCACGTGGGTTGCGACCGGCGAGCACGTGCTCGGCGAGACTCTCGGCCTCGGCTCGTTCACCAGGGATAGCTCGGGCACCGTCGAGGCTGCAGATGTGCTGTATCGCCCGTACGCAGCCCAACATGCTCGGCAGCCCCAGCTCCCGATGTTCTTCCGCGACAACGAGCTTGCCGATCTCATCGGCTTCGAGTATTCGGGTATGTCCGGTGGTGCAGCTGCGGACGACTTCATGGGCAGACTCTCAGACATCAAGGAGAAGCTCGATTCCCAGGGCGTGACGGGCCCCAGGGTGGTGACGATCGTGGTTGATGGCGAGAACGCGTGGGAGCACTACGACAACGATGGGAAGGACTTCCTCAACGCTCTCTACACGAACCTCTCTGAGGCGGATTGGGTCACGACCGTTACCCCGTCCCAGATCGTCGATGCGTTCACAGATTCGATCGAACCTCTGCCGGAGGTGTTCCCTGCGTCGTGGTTCCAGCCGAACTTTGCGACCTGGATCGGCGAGACAGAGGAGGCGCGGGCGTGGGACTACCTGTTCGAGGCGAGGGCAGATCTCAAGAAGGCCGAACGTGACGGCATCGATGATGCTGTTTATGCAGATGCTTTCGCATCGATGATGTTCGCCGAGGGGAGCGACTGGTTCTGGTGGTACGGCAGCGACCAGGACTCTGGAGATGACGGGTACTTCGATGTCGCGTACAGGGAGCTGATCGGTCAGGTCTATGACGCTCTCGGCGAGGGGAGGCCAGGCTATGTTCGGGTGCCGATCATCCCGGAACCCGCGACCGAACCAGATCGGTCACCCGATGGACTCATCACGATCGATGTTGATACGCCCGATGCTCCCGAGTGGGACACAGCAGGGCTCTTCGATGGGGTCTTCCCGCTGCATTGGGCTTTCGATGAAGGGAACCTGTACC
>JBDLIR010000090.1:0-6969 GCA_039714815.1 Actinomycetota bacterium
CCGACAGCGCCATGTAGGGAATCGTAACGAAGCCGAACTCCTTGATATAGGGTGCACTGCACGGCGGCCCGAACGCGGCGCAAGCACCCGAGTCGAGGTTCGGCCACTGCTGTAGCGTTCTGTGCCAGATCGCTATCCCGCTGCCGATGACGGCCAGAGAAACGATGTAGAGCCGTGCCTGGGCGTCCTTTCTCCACGCCGCAAGCAGCGCGATGAGCGCTATCGGGTACATCGCGATGCGCTGGTACCAGCAGAACTTGCAGGGGATGAGATGCACGATCTCAGACAGGTAGAGGCTTCCCAGTGTCGCACCGAGAGCGACGATACCTGCGAGCCACATCGTCGCTCCCCGAAGGAACTCGAACGGGCTCCGATCCTTCCCTTGTCCTTCCAACCCGATGATCACGAGGCCGATCGTTGCCAGGTTCGCTGCGAGTGCGAGGAGCGAGAAGAATGTTCGCATGGTTTCGAACGGCATGGGGCCCTTGATCGTTTCGGCTTGCTTCGATTCAGGTGGCACGGTAGCCGCGGCGACGGCGTATTCCTCACAGACAGGAACCCGCGAGGGCTACGCTGCGCCCATGAATGGACCATTGTTCTTTGCGGTCATGATCGGCGTCGTGCTGGCGTTCGGTGTTGCGATGTTCTGGCAGGAATCCAAGCGGATGACCAGCCGCGAAGCGATCTACGGCGTCGAGGACTCGATCGTGTACATATGGGAATCTCTCGGTGAGGACAAGCATGGCTTGACCAGGGGGGACATCAGGCGGATCCTCGAGTGGGAGATGCTCTACCTTCAGCAACCCGACCTGTGGCAGGGTGATGGGCAGCCTGTTGTTGGAGGACAAGAGGCTGCTGCCTTTGCCCAGAAGAAGTCCCTCGAGTCGGGGAACGCCTACGAACCCGAGCAGATATTCGCTGTGCTCGACCTCCAAGCGTCGTATCTCGGGGCGATCGGGGCGATCGGGGATCCGGCCGATCCCGATGAACTCAGCTGACTTTCATGTTCAGTCGAGTTCGCTACCTGGAACCTGAACGTACACTTGCGGGGTTCGCTGATGGTGGAGGACACACATGAGGACCCGTCGAATACTGATCGCGCTCGTTGCCGTGGTCGCGGTTGTCTCAGCCGCGTGCACATCTACCGATACGGTTGCTCCCGAGACGACGACCACGACCTTCGAGTTTCCCGACCTGGAATTCGGCCGCGGGGTTCTGCCCGCATCGGTGCCCGCGTCGTGGCCAACCCCTGATCAGTCAGTGATCGGTGCGACGATGATCGACGGTACGCGCAGGCTCACCGAGATCGTTATCACGTATCCGGCAATCGTTGTCGATGTCTCCGCCTATTACACGACGAATCTTCCCGGGCTCGGCTATGAAGTGACGAGCGTTTCAGGGAGTGACGGTGCTGCCACGATCGAGTTCTCAGGCGATGGCGTCAGCGGCACGATCGCGCTCACGACCGGTGGGCCGGGACTCACCTCGGGAACCATCCAGATGACCCACGAGTAGCGGTAGGCGAGTAGATGGTGTGGGACGTTTCGCAGCGGAGTGCTCCAGGTGTTCGCTCCCGATAGTCCGGCCGAGGCTCGCAACCGCGGATTCAAAGCGCCTTAGCGACCGAAACCGTCGATCACTCCGTGCGCCAGACGGTCGTATCGGAAGATGAAGAAATGGTCGGTTGCGCTGTGCTCGAAGAACTCTGCGCCTATCGACGCCGCATACCCGGCGAGTGTCGCGGGTTCGACGAACTGGTCACGCTCGCCGATGATGAACCTCCGCTTCGCCGGAGCAAGGGCTGCCGGATCGGGGAGCGGCGGCGTCAGAGGGCTGGTTACCGGAGGGGCGATCCCAACGTAAGGAACGCTCGAGGCCGTATGGGCTTGCCAGCGCAGTGCGGTGGCAGCACCGAACGACCATCCGCAGATGCCGAGTACAGGCTCTGGAAACCCCGTGGCAAACGCCATCGCTGCAGAGATGTCGCCCATCTCATCGATGCCGTCTCCGAACTTGCCTGTGGAAGCCCCGACACCGCGGAAGTTGAAGCGGACCACGCGATACCCGGTGTCCAGAGCGAGGTTCCCGACCGAGGCCAGCAGCGGTGCGCGCATCGTCCCGCCGTGCAGCGGGTGGGGGTGGCAGAGAACGACGGTGCCGATTGGAGCCTCAGGCTCATCGATAATCGCCTCGAGCGTGTTCCCGTCTTCGGTGTGGAGCGTTGCGTTCACAGCGTCGCAAACCAGAATGCAGTGGCAGCGAGAATGATCATGCCAGAGGCGAGCGATGCGAGGATGAGATACCGGGTCTGCACGCCGCAAGAATATCGAAGCGGGCTGCTATGTCGAACGTTACTTCTCGTTGTCGCGTGGTGCGGTTCGCTCCACTAATCTGTGACCGTTACCGACTCTCTGGAGCTGTCTCTTCCATGTACGACATCGCCATCATCGGTGGGGGACCAGGCGGATACGCATCTGCCCTGTACGCCCACAACTTTGGACTCTCCGTTGCGCTCATCGAGAAGGGCCGCGTGGGTGGCACATGCCTCTTGCGTGGATGTATCCCGGCGAAGGCGTGGATCGAATCAGCGCACGTGTACTCGACGGTCGTTGACGCAGAGGAGTTCGGCGTGGAGACCTCCGATCCTCGATTCGTCTGGCCAACAGCATTGGCGCGCAAACAGAAGATCGTAGATCTCCTCGTCAAAGGTTTGACCGGCACCCTCAATGGCCGGAGCGTCGAGATCATCGAAGGTCACGGCAGGATCACCGGACGCGGATCGGTTTCGATCGAGGGTGAAGATGGGTCGCTGTCACAGATCCAGGCCCGTGCGATCATCCTCGCCACGGGCTCGGAACCGTCTTCGATCCCCGGGTATGAGGTCGACGGCGAACGCATCGTCTCGTCGGATCACGCCCTGGACTGGACCGAGCAGCCAGGCAGTGTCGCCGTTGTCGGAGGCGGCGTGATCGGCTGTGAGTTCGCATCGTTCCTCGCTGAGGTCGGTACCGATGTGCACATCTTCGAGATGGAGGACCAACTCGTTCCAGGGATGGAACCCGAAGCGGCCAAGATCCTCGCGCGGGCGTTCCGTCGACGCAAGATCAAGATGAACCTCGGCGTAGGTGTCGGGCCTGCGCGGATGAACGACGATTCGGTGACCGTTCCGTCGGGCGACGACTCGGTGGATGTCGATGTGGTGCTGATGGCTGTCGGCCGCAGGCCCGTGACGGCAGATGCGGGCCTCGACGCCGTCGGCATCGCGACGGAGGGCGGCTACATCGCCGTGGACCCCGAAACCATGCAAACGGCCACCGAGGGGATCTACGCCGTCGGTGACATCGTTGCGGGCACGCCCCAGCTTGCGCATGTGGCCTTCGCAGAAGCCATCGCCGCGGTTACCCACATCGCGACCGGTGAGACGGCGGGCGTTGACTACAACGCGATCCCGATGGTCGTATACACCCACCCGGAGATCGGATGGGTCGGCCAAACCGAGGCCACGGCGCGCAGCACAGGGATCGACGTCGAAACCGCAGAACACGGCATGCGCGGTGTCGGCCGGGCGATCATCCAGGGCGACGTTGGGGGAACGGTCAAGATCGTCTCCCAGACGGATGGCCCGATCATGGGCGCGACGGTCGTCGGCCCCGGTGCGGGGGAACTGATCCACGAACTGATGTACTCGGTCGGGTGGGAAGCCCTTCCCTCGGAGGCTGCCTCGTTCATACACGCACACCCGACGATCGCAGAAGCAATAGGAGAGACCCTGCTCGCAGCAGCAGGCAGGCCGCTGCACTAGACCAACGAACACAGATCCGCACCGGTGCGGATCTGACAAGGAGAGAAGCGATGTCGTTCACGATCACGATGCCCCAACTCGGCGAAACTGTCACCGAGGGCACGATCCTGTCCTGGGTGAAAGAGATCGGCGAATACGTGGCCGAGGACGACATCCTCGTCGAGATTTCCACGGACAAGGTCGATACGGAGGTTCCATCGCCAAAGGCGGGTGTGCTGACCGAGATCCTCGTCGCTGCGGGGACGACGGTGGATGTCGGTACGCCGATATGTGTGCTGGCAACCGATGCGGCTGAGAGCGGGGAAGAAGCCGTCAGCCAACCGGAGGAACCTGTCAGCCAACCGGAGGAAGCTGTCAGCCTTCAGCCTTCAGCCGACAGCCAGCAGCAAACGGTTCGTGAGGCTGCGGAGGCGAAGACGGAGCGGCGCGGGGTGTTGTCTCCTGTCGTTCGGAAACTGGCCGATGAACATGGCGTCGACCTTGCGATGGTCCGAGGCACCGGCGGTGGAGGGAGGATCACCCGCAAGGATGTCGAATCCTTCATCTCCACGCGCGAAACCGCGGACACCGCACCACCGGCACCGCGAGCTCCGGCGCCACCGGCAGAGCCGGCGGTTGTCACAACACCACCGAAACCGCGGCCGGCGGCCCCTGTTGCGGGAGAGGTGCATGAGGTCACGCGGATGCGCGCACGGATCGCTGAAAACCTCATCCATGCGAAGCGATCAGCCGCACACGTGTGGACATCCGTGGAGGTCGACTACGAGAACGTCGCGAGGGCTCGTGCCGCACATGGAACGGCTTTCAAGGCGGCAGAGGGCAGTTCGCTGACCTATCTACCGTTCATCGCACGGGCGACGATGGACGCTCTAGCAGCGTTCCCTGTGGTGCACTCGGTGTTGGACATCGAGGCCGGTACACACACATTCCCCAGGTCCGTCAACCTCGGCATCGCCGTTGACCTCGACCAGAGGGGGCTGGTCGTCGCCAACATCGCCGACGCAGATTCAAAGACGCTCAGGGGCCTTGCACGATCGATACGGTCCGTTGCGGGCGATGCACGCGGCGGGAACCTGGGCCCTGACGACCTCACAGGCTTCACGTTCTCCATCACGAATCCGGGGCCGTTCGGATCCTTCATGAGCGCCCCGATCATCCCGTACCCGACCGCCGCGATCTTGAGCACGGACACCGTGACGAAGAAGCCCGTGGTCGTTGAACTCCCCGACGGTTCCGATGCGCTGGCTATCCATCACATCGGTTACCTCGGGCTGACCTGGGACCATCGTGTCTTCGACGGTTCAACAGCGGTCCTGTTCCTGGCCCGCATCAAGGAGAACCTCGAGACCTGGGACTGGGAGCAAGAGCTCTCGTGATGCCACGGTCCACGGTACCCGTGCTCCGCACGAGGTGGCTCGGACGAGTCTCCTATGAGGAGGCGTGGGATCTGCAACGGGCGCTGTGGGAAGGCAAGACGATCGGCCGCACGGCCGACGATTACCTGCTCCTGCTCGAACACCCCCACACCTACACGGTCGGCCGCAACGGTGACGGCTCCAACCTGGTGATCGACCGTGAGCACCTCCCCGGCATCGGTGCCACGATCCTCGATGTAGACCGCGGCGGAGACATCACCTATCACGGCCCCGGCCAGCTCGTTGGATACCCGATCGTCTCTGTGCCGCAGATCGGAGACGGGTACGACGTCGTCGGCCACCTCCGGCGGATCGAATCCGTGCTGATCGAGACGCTCGCCGATCTGGGAATCACGGCCTGGGCCGAACCGGGGTTCACCGGTGTGTGGACCGACACGGGCAAGGTAGCTGCGATCGGTGTGCGGGTGTCGCGGGGTGTGGCGACCCACGGGTTCGCGATCAACGTCGATCCCCAGATGGAGTACTTCGAGAACATCGTTCCTTGCGGCATCTCGGATCGGCCGGTCACATCGGTGTCGGCGATCCTTGGGAGGGCCGTATCCATCGAGGAAGTCGTGGATGCGTTGCTGGCGAGGATCTCCGAGCTGTCCGGTTTCGACGAGATCGAAACCCAGCTCGGTGCATTTGCCAGGGGAACAGGTCGAACGAGTTTCGAGGTGGATCGCATGGTCGACGCTGGTGTGTTCAGCCCCAGGGCGGCTGACGAGATCCCCGTGATGATCAAGGGCCTGCTCGATGGCGAACCGGCCAAGCCTTCGTGGATGAAGGTCCGTGTCGACCTGCGCGACCCGAAGTACAGGGAACTGAGAGCCCTCAACAAGGAACTCGGTCTCAATACGGTGTGCGAGGAGGCAGGGTGTCCGAACATCTACGAGTGTTGGTCTTCAGGGACGTCGACGCTCATGCTGCTGGGCGATACCTGCACACGGGCATGCTCGTTCTGCGACGTCAAGACAGGGAAGCCGGGAGCTGTCGACGAAGATGAACCCGTGCGTGCAGCTGAGGCGATCGCTGCGATGGAACTCAAGCACGCCGTCCTCACAGCCGTCGACCGCGATGACCTTCCCGACGGGGGAGCATCCATCTTTGCAAGGACGATTCACGAGATCAGGGAACGGCTCCCCGATTGTGATATCGAGGTGCTGATCGGGGACTTCAAAGGAGCCCGGGATCTGCTCGAGGTCGTCATGGGGGCGAAACCCGCGGTTCTCAACCACAACACGGAGACCGTGCTGAGGCTCCAGCGCGAGATCAGGACGGCAGCGAACTACGCACGATCACTCACGCTGCTGGCCAGGGCCAAGTGGCAGAACCCCGCCGGCACCGTGAAGTCAGGACTCATCGTCGGGATGGGAGAGACGGATGACGAGATCGCTGGAGCGCTTGCGGACCTCAACGCGGTCGGTGTCGACGTCGTGACCATCGGCCAGTATCTGAGACCGACGGCACGCCACCGCAGGATCCATCGGTACGTGCATCCAGACGTCTTCGACGATTACAAGTCGATCGGCGAGTCCTTCGGCATCCGCCATGTCGAGTCCGGGCCCCTCGTCCGCAGTTCCTATCACGCCAGACAAGCCCTGGAGGCCGCGGTATGACCGAGTACGGTCAGCGCATCGAGGCGGCGAGACGCGCCATGGATGCCAACGGAGTGGATGCCCTGTGTCTGTCCGTCGGGTCAGACCTTCCCTATCTCACCGGATACAAGGCCATGGCGCTCGAGCGCGTGAC
>JBDLIR010000091.1:0-6961 GCA_039714815.1 Actinomycetota bacterium
CAACAGGATCGAATCTTGGAGGTGACGCTCAACGACGCTGCGCAGCGACTCGGAGTCGTTGTCGTGTGTCCGTCCACGCGGAGTCATCGCGACGTACGGGTGCTCATATCCGATCTGTCGTGAGGTCGGCTTGGATACGCTCCCATGATCACAGCTCCGCCAACCGCCGCGATGGGGATGATCCAGTTGACAGTCGCGTCCGTTGTTGCCAGCCCGAAGTAGGACACCGCAGCAGCGGCGCCTGCGGTGAGTAGTACGCCAATGACGACCAGGCGGACATGGGTAGGGGGTGGAGTCTTGCGCACTCTCCACTCGAACGGAGCGAACACCGAAACGAGCACGGACGTGACAGAGATCAACACGAGCAGCCACACGGGGCGTGTAATCCACCAGGCAGACGTCCCGGGTTCGATCTTGAAGGCTTCACCGTCAAAGGCGAACAGGAACACCGAAGCAACCAACGTCATGGCCGTCAAATGCCAGAGATAGACGGTCATCATCACACCCGACACCGAAACGACACCATGCCAGACCCTCTCGCGGTGAGCGATTCGATCGATCGTCGGACTCAATGACCATATCAGCCCCGCCTGAGCGAACCCGAGCAGGGCAATAGCGAACGTCGGCGGCGTCATGTTGGTGAGTTCCGACCCCGGTACCCCCACCATGGCAACCGGGTACCAGTCAACGGTGGTGAGAGCGATCAACGCTGCGAGCGAGGTTCCGGCAATGAGCAGACCCATGAGAGCGGAGATCCCGATCCCGTCCCTTTCACGGGACGCCCACCAGTAACCGAGCTGATGCACCGCTGCCCAGACGAACAGGAAGTTGACCCAGCCAACGCCTGGCACATCGAACGTGAACCGGAGAACATCAACTGCAACGGCTGCAGCGCACAACGCTCCGAATGAAACGAGGCCGGCTGACCGAAACCACCGATGCGTCAACGGAGCAAGAGCCGTGATCATCACGTACACAGCGATGAACCACAGCGGCACAGTTGCAGACATCGCCCCTGCCCTGACGACATCGTTGGGGATCAATGGTCCGAGTAGGACGATGAGCAGGGTCCATACGACAAGGAGTGGGATCACGGGAGTGAACAGGCGACGTACGCGTTGGGTGACCCAATCGCCGTAGTCGACTCCGCCAGGCTGCCCACTCGTCAACGCTCTTCCGCTTGCGTATCCGCCGACGAGGAAGAAGATCGGCATCACCTGGACGATCCAGGTCACCCAACCAGCGTACGGGATCCATTCGAGCGAATTCATGAGCTGGATATCGCCGTTGGCACGCAGCCAGATCGAAGCTGCAAGCCAGTGGCCGAGCACGACGACGATTATCGCCCCGGCACGGAGGGTGTCAACCACACGATTACGCGAGGGGGGTGTTCCCTCAGCGATTCGCCTTGTGTATGCAAGGTACTTCTTCATACCGGCTCCTGAATCGTCCAGTCACGGGTGAGGCTTCCCTTACTCCATGTCCACATATTCTCACAGCTGAGGTGGATGGGCGCTGGCGTCCACTCCCCCATATCTTTGGGATATGACCGCCAAGACCACGTTTGCTCCGAGACTGCGCCAGTGAGCGAATCCCGAGATGACTGACTCAGCGCCGATCCAGGATCACTACCCGCAAGACGTTGCGCACTGCTACGGCTGCGGCCGCCTCAACGACGCAGGGCACCAGATCAAGACCCGTGCCGTCGGTGATACGACCGTCACCGAATTCACGCCGGAGCTCTATCACACCGCAATGCCAGGCTACGCATACGGCGGTCTCGTTGCATCGATCATCGATTGCCATTCGACTGGCTCGGCCGCGATCTTCGCGATGCGAGAGCGCGGGATTCCGATCGAGGCGGGCGAGGCACTGCGCTTCGTCACTGCCCATCTCGAGGTTGACTACCTGCTCCCGACACCGCTCGAAGCATTCCATCTCGTCGGTCGTGTCAAGGAGATCAGAGGCCGGAAGGTGGTCGTGGAGACCGACCTATCGGTCGAAGGAGAGGTAACGGCGAAAGGGTCGGCCGTGCTCATCGAAATCCCGGAGAGCTTCGTACCACCCGGATCCTGAACCGCGACCTGACAGAATCTGCAGTTTCACTCGTCCTGGTGTTCCCGATGAGGCGCACCAGGGCGAGACGCTCTCATCGATTGGCAGGGGACCGATGGTCTGAAGCGCCGGGGCCGGTACGGGTAGGCTCAGCGACATGGTCGGTCGAGTCAAAGCAAGAGCACAGGGGTGGTGGGAATCCGTGCGTCCCCTGTCCCTCAAGGACGATGCGATCGCGGGGCTTCCACGTGCTGCCGCATCTGTTCCCGACGGCATGGCGGCCGCGTCACTTGCCGGCGTCAATCCGATCTACGGGCTGTACGCGAGCTTCGCCGGGCCGCTCGTCGGCGGCCTCACCCAGAGCACGAAGCTCATGGTCATCACCACAACGAGTGCAGCAGCCCTGGCGACCGCTTCGGCACTCGAAGGAGTACCGGCAGCCGACCGCGTCGGGGCGCTCTTCCTGCTCACGGTGATCGCTGGCGCGATCATGCTCGCCGCTGGACTGTTCGGATTGGGCCGTCTACGGGCATTCGTGTCACACTCCGTGATGACCGGGTTCCTCACCGGAGTCGCCATCAACATCACGCTGAGCCAGATCCCGAAGCTGACAGGGGCGGAGGTGAGTGCACCCAACTCGCTTCGTCAGGCCATCGAAGTCGCACGGGATCCGGTGTCGCTCCACCTACCCTCCCTCCTCATCGGCCTCGCCGCGCTGGTACTGCTCGTGGCGATACCCGCGACCCCCCTCAGGAGGTATGCAGCGCTGGTCGCCTTGTTCGTCCCAACCCTGTTCGTTCAGTTCGTACCGTACTTCAACGACGTTGCCGTGGTGGCCGACGTGGGAGACATCCTGCGTGGCCTCCCCCTTCCCGCGCTTCCGCAGCTCAGCCACTTCTCGCTGTCATTGGTTGCCGGCGCATTCGCCGTAGCTGTCATCGTTCTCGTCCAGGGAGCGGGTGTATCCGAGAGTGTCCCGAATCCCGACAAGTCGAGGTCCGATGCCAACCAGGACTTCGTGTCCCAGGGCTGGGCGAACATCATCACCGGGCTCTTCCAGGGCATGCCCGTGGGCGGGTCTGTCTCCCAGACCGCACTCAACCTGTCGGTCGGTGCGCGTGGCCGGTGGGCTTCGATCATGTCTGGCGTGTGGATGCTGGCGATCCTCGTCGCGTTCTCGGGGTTGGTGGAACTCGTCGCGATGCCGACGCTGGCAGCAGTCCTGATCGTCGCGTCGATCGGTTCGATCAAGCCTGGCGAGGTGGTGACGGTGTGGCGGTCTGGTGCGTCGTCCCAGATCGCGATGGGTACCACGTTCCTTTCCACGCTGTTCCTCCCCGTTGCGGCAGCGGTCGGCGTCGGTGCTGCGTTGTCGCTGCTGTTGAGCGTGAACAGGGAAGCTCAGGATGTGCAACTGATGGAGGTGACCCGTGATCCCGACGGTCGGTTCCGCGAACGGGAGGCACCGGCAACGCTGCCCGGAGGCCGCGTCACCGTCTTCCACGTGTACGGCAGCCTGTTCTACGCCGGAGCTCGCACCCTGGAGGAGGAGCTTCCCCTCCCCGACGGCACCCCGAAACCAGTAGCTGTACTGCGCATCCGGGGCCGCACGATGATGGGTGCCACGGCGTTCACCGTGTTGTCGCGGTACGCAAAGAACCTCGACGATTTCGGCGGGCGCCTCTATCTCAGTGGCGTCGCACCGGAGTTGGTGCACCAGTTCTCGGCCTCTGGCCGCATCACAGCGTCGGACCCTCTCGAGGTCATCGAAGCGACCGATGTGATGGGCGAATCCACCGTCGCCGCGTACGAGGAGGGAATGGCGTTCCTGCTCGGCGAAGCCCCTGAGGAGTCAGCCGCAACCCAGCGGGATTCGTGGATCAACAGGACCACCCGCTGGACCAGGACGATGATCACCCGATCAGACGACTCGTGAGCCGGGGCCATTGGACTCTGGCGTACATTCCGGCCATATATGGCCGGAATGTACGCCAGAGTCCAGGTAGCGGAGGGTGTGCGTGGCTGTCTAGGTCTTCGCTGCGGCCATGTTGAGATAGACCACGATGACGCCGGCAGCGACGGCGACCTGGATCGCGTGTTTGATCCAGTCGATTCCGCCGGTGTCTCCAACACCGATCCACTGGGCAAGAAGACCCCCAACAAGCGCTCCCACGGCTCCAACCAGGATCGTCATCCCTAGCGAGATGTCCTGTTTCCCCGGCAGGACGAGCCTGGCGAGAGGCCCGATGATGATCCCTGCCAACAACGCTCCAACGATCGTCCCGATCACGCCTTCCGTACCTCCTGTCGTGAACGATCCCGATACTACCGACTAGCCGGTTGCGCACCAATCACCAGGGATCCGGTGACGTCAGCGGTACGCTGTGGCAGTGGAAGCTATCGCTCTGTTGACCGGCTCGGGATGGGCCTCAGGGATAAACCTCTATCTCGTGACCTTCATGCTCGGGATCGCCGGGCGTCTCGGTTGGAGCGACCTCCCCGATGTATTCTCCCGTACCGACGTGATGATCGTTGCCGGTGTCCTGGTTGTCGTCGAATTCGTCACCGACAAGGTTCCCTACCTCGACAATGTCTGGGATGCCATACACACCGTCGCAAGGCCGCTCGGCGCTGGAGTGATCGGTGCCGTGATGGCAGGCCAATCACCGTCGATAGGGGCTGTCATGGGAGGCGCCGTCGCAGCGTTGCTGGCACTCAACGCCCACAGCGCAAAGGCGACCACAAGACTCGCGATCAACGCCTCTCCTGAACCGGTCTCCAACGTGTCGCTTTCACTTCTCGAGGATGTCTCCGTCGCCGGCCTCATGGCGCTCGCGCTCACGCATCCCCTGATCACGCTGATCGTTGTGGCGGTATTGGTCATCGGTGCCAGCGCGTTGACCTTCTGGCTATGGCGTGTGGCGAGAAGATCCTGGCGCAGGATTCGACAACGAATCGGCGTCACCGCCCCACGGTCAGGCCCATCGGTAGAGAACAACGGGAACGAAGCGGCAGACCCGAACGCGACCTCCGGGTTATGAGCCCGAAGTCACAACTATCAGTGTCCCTGCTATCAGTAGTAAGAGGATCAGCGAATAGGGGGAACCGATTCCGTATTTCGTAGTCAGAAGGAAGCCGTCAGCCATCAGCCGTCAGCCATCAGCGGAAGAGCCGTCCTTCGCTCTCCGTTCTCCGACTGTGTTCTGTGCTCCTTCTTGCCCTGCACCACCTATCCGCGCGTCTTCTAAGTAGGGAGCAATTGAGATGGACGTGGCCGCCAAGGATCCGGAGCACCGCTGCGATTATCTCAGGCCGACAACATCGGTTACTCAGAGCAACCTATGACGTTCCCAGACCCCGCGAAGCGTGTCGCCGTCGAGCAATTCCTCCAGTACCGTCGACTCACCGGTCAGCCGGTTGACGGCGGCCTCGATACAGGCGTCCAGGGACTGCGCCGGGACAACCACGACCCCGTCGTTGTCGGCGAGAATCCAATCCTCCGGCCTGATCACCACCCCGTTCATCGACACCGGCTCGCCCATCGAGACCACCCGCTGTCGACCCTTGAAGTCGGAGTTATGAAAACCATCACCAAAGACAGGCAGGTCCAGTGCCAGCACCTTCTCCGTATCCCTTGTGCGCCCATTGGTAAGGACACCGACCGCTCCTCGTCCCTTGGCTGCAGCCGTGAAGAGTTCGCCCCACAGAGCGCTCCTGTCGGGGGAGGAGGATGCGACAACGGCCACCGAGCCGGCGGCAAGGCCATCAATGAAGCGAATCGCATCACCGTAGGGATCGTCATCCGGCATCGTTTCGTCGGGAGCGAACTCGACGGTGGCGGCTGGGCCAAATGCCCACATCCCCTTTCTGAGCGGGGTGATGGAGCCGACGATCGACTGATTCGTGAGTGAGAGCGTGTCAAGCGCATCAGAAGCTTGGGGCGTCCCGATCAAATCGACCCCCGCCCCAAACCGCTCTCTCAGGTCGTCGACAGAAGCCACCCTGCTCGAACTCATCCTGACTTCCACGAGGATGCAAGTTCGCCGAGCCGGTCGAAGGAGATCTCGATGTGATCCTTCATGGCCTGTGCGGCGCCAACCGGGTCCCCCGCTTCTATGGCACGAGCAACTACGTCGTGCTCCCGCTGAGCAAACCCTCTCAGCTCGTTGGAATAGAAGAGCCTGTACATGTGGAGATGACAGTGCATGCGAACAAGGCTCTCCCTGATGAAGTGGTTGCCTGCCAATTCCCAGATGGCATCGTGGAAGTCGGCATCCCTCTGCATGTCCTGTCGGTACGCCAGGGCGGCATCCGTCGGAGGCTGGACCGTGGCCAACTCGACGAGCGTCTTCTTGTCGTCCTCGGTCGCGACCGTGGCGGCCCGGGCTGCAGCCCACGGTTCGAGAAGCATTCGAATCTCCGCCATCTGACCGGCCTCTTGCCGCGTGAGGAGAGAGGCGACCGTGAACCCCCGCTGCTGCTGTTTGGTCACCAATCCCTCAGACTCCGCACGGGCTAGAGCCTCACGCACCGGCGTCGGTGAGATCCCAAGGTCCCTGGCAAAACTCTCGATGTTGAATGGCTGGCCGGGTTCCATCTCGTGGCCCATCAGCATGTCCACGATCACCGCATAAACGTCCTCAGCCAGGGAGACACGGGTGGGTAGCCGTCGGGAGTTGCTCAGAGTCACGGCACAGATACTCCCATGTTTGGCAGGAGATTGCAAATTTCCTATAGGATATTTCCTCTTGACTATTGCCAATAGGATTGTCTAAGGTACCTCAAGGCCACGACCTGAGAAGAGGATTCTTAGCGTGCAAATCGCCGATGTTGAAGTTCGCTGCTGCCGCGTCGACAGCCCCGACATTGATGCGTCGAGACTTCGGGGAACTCAGTATTCGTTCGA
>JBDLIR010000092.1:0-6835 GCA_039714815.1 Actinomycetota bacterium
TGGAAGGTCACCTGAACCCAGGGTTCGTGACGTCCTATATGGCGTCCTCAGCCCGCAGAATGGAAGGTCACCTGAACCCAGGGTTCGTGACGTCCTATACGCGCACCCCAGCCCACGGAATGGGGGAAGCGGGGTCAGGCTACGATCACTCCGCCGCCGAGGACGTAGTCGTCCTCGTACACGACGAGGGTCTGTCCCGGTGCGGGCCTGGCCTGAGGTTCGTCGAACGTGAAGCGCCAACCGTCGCCCGCGGCGTGCGCTGTCGCCCAGACCGGTTCGGAGCGGTAGCGCACCTTCACCCGAACGTGGTCGCCGTGGGAGATCGGCTCGTTCGTGTACGCCATGTCTGAGACCGTGCATCCATCGGTGAGGAGGTCCGCATACGACCCGATGGTGATCGTCTGGGTCGAAACAGCGATGTCGACAACGTACCGGGCCTGGCCGAGCGCGACGCCGAGTCCTTTCCTCTGGCCGATCGTGAATCCAGCGGTGCCTGCGTGGTGGCCGACGACCGAGCCTTCGGTATCGAGGATGTCCCCGCCGCCCTCCATCCCCGGGACCATCTCGGCGAGGAAGTCCCGGTAGTCACCGGAGGTGACGAAACAGATGTCCTGTGAGTCAGGCTTGGATGCCGTGCGCAGACCGAGTTCGGCCGCCCGTTCCCTCACCTGTGCCTTCGTCATCTCACCGACAGGGAGGCGCACCTTCGAAAGCCCGGCCTGGTTGAGCATGTGGAGCACGTACGATTGATCCTTCGTCCCGTCCACCGCTTTCCGGAGCCTCCACACACCGTCATGTTCTTCCACGCGGGCGTGGTGGCCCGTCACAAGCACATCGCATCCGAGCGCCTCGGTGCGCTCCAACAAGGCGGTGAATCGGACCTTTCGGTTGCATTCGATGCACGGGTTCGGCGTCAGCCCTCGTTGGTAGCCCTCGGCGAACGGCTTGACGACCGCCTCGGTGAACTCCTCCACATAGTCGAGGACGTAGTACGGGATGTCGAGCTGTGCGGCGACCCGCCTGGCGTCCTCAGCATCTGAGAGCGTGCAGCATCCCGATACGGGCATCAGGCCGTTCGGTCCCTCCCATTGTTTGAGGGTGACGCCGATGACCTCGTAGCCCTTTTCGAGCATCAGGGCCGCTGCGACCGAACTGTCGACGCCGCCTGACATCGCAACAAGGGCCTTCATCGCAACGCCTCGACGGTCTCGAGAACCCGGCGTGCCGCGTTGGCGCCATCACCGGGCCTGGTGTCCCACCCAAAGGTGAAACGCACACACCGTTGTGCAAGATCTGCTGGCATGCCCATTGCGGTGAGCACGTGGCTCGGTTCCACAGCGCCAGACTGGCATGCCGAGCCCGCAGCGGCGAACACACCTGCCGCATCGAGCCTGATGAGGAGCGTCTCGGCCAGTACGCCCGGGATACACACATGGGAGAAGTGCGCCAGCCGATCGGTGTCCTTGGCGGTGATCGTGACCGTTGGATCGCCTTCCATGAGCGTTCGTTCGAAAGCGTCGCGTTCGACGCCTGCCGTCTCGGCGAATCGTCGCCTTTCGCTTTCGACGTCGGCCATGGCGGCGACCATCGCAACGATGCCAGCCACGTTCGAAGTGCCTGGCCTGCGTCCGGCCTCCTGGCTTCCGCCAACGAGCACCGGTTCGATGTGTGTCGACGACGAAACGGAGAGGAGGCCGACCCCGGTCGGGCCTCCGAACTTGTGCCCTGACAGTGAAACAAGGTCCGCACCGATCGCAGCGACATCGAGCGGCTTCGCCACGAAATACTGTACGGCGTCGGTGTGTATCGGAACCGTGCGATTCACGGACCTGACTCGCTCGACGATCTCGTCGATCGGTTCGACGGTGCCTGTTTCGTTGTTGGCGGACATCACCGACACCACCGCTGTGTCTCCGTCCACGACGCCGGCGACGGCCTCGGGGTGGATGACACCGTTGCCGTCGGAAGGCACGAGCCTTGTCGCGTATCCGAAGCGGGATAGACCACGAGCAGCCTCGAGCACCGCTTTGTGCTCGACGCTCGATACGACGATCACCTTCGACTCGCTTGGGAGCGCTGACCCGACGACCGCGAGGTTGTCCGACTCGGTCCCACCAGAGGTGAACACGATGTCGTGTGGTCGGGCAGCGCCGATCAACTCTGCGGCCTGCTCCCGTGCTTCCTCAAGAGCGTTCTTCGCCCTCCTGGCGGCTCCGTGGTGCCCGGCGGCGTTGCCGTGCGTGAACGCGAACGACCGCTCGAGTGCCGCGATCGCGGCGGGCCGTAGCGCCGTTGTTGCTGCATGGTCGACGTAGATCTCGGAGGTGTTCACCGACGTCACTCGGGGCCAACGATCTGGAGGAGGAAGTCTTCTACCGTGTCGAGATACCGATTGGCGTCGATGTTCCAAAGATCGGTATGGCGCCCCTGGACGAACCGCTCTATCTCAGCGAGATCGCCCAGCGACTCCGCAAATACGAGAAACTCGTCGATGGGGGTCACAGGATCAGCTTCACCGACGAGTAGCAGCATCGGAACGTCGAACTCGCCGGCCCTTTCGATCTGGTCGAGTTCTCCCCATTCCATCCCGAACCGCACTCTCGTGAGCATCCTTCCGAGCCATGAGATCGGTCCCGGTATTCGGGATTCTCTCGCCCACCGCTTCACGACACCCTCGAGGTCGAGCACGGGAGAGTCGTAGATGACGGCACGGATGGCGCTGATATCGTCGGCCGAGTGCAGATAGGAGGACACCACGCTCGCCCCAGAACCCGAACCGATGACCACGAAGTCTTTTGCACCCTTGCGCTGAGCTGCTTTGACCGCCGCGTCGAGGTCCTTCCACTCAGCGAGGCCCCACATGCGCATACCCGTCTCGCTCGGCGTTGCACCGACATCTCCGCGGTAGGCCATCGAGAGGACCGGGTAACCCTGTTCAACGAGTCGTGGCGTCACACGCAGGGACTCTCCGAGACGGTCCGTGCCTCTGCCGTGGACGAAGATCATCCAGGTCGCACGGCGGCCGTCGACGAACCACGCGAAATGGGGCCCGATATCTGAAGGGATCGGGAAGTCTTCGAACCCGAGGCCGAGTGCCAACAGCGGATCCCCTGGATAGGCATCAACATCCATGCGAACGAGATCGCTGGCATTGATCACACCATCTTGTGCGGTAATCCCCCGTTCGACCGTGTCCTCTCCGATACGGACGATCGTCGAGACCTGGGCGTAGGCGTTTGGACCTTCGAGTCCCCAGACACCGGTGCGCTCGCTCTCGGGGGTGCGTGGGACGATGACCCGGCCTGCGTCGTTGGACTGGACCGCCAATGGGTATTCGTCGACTTCCGCTGTCGGGAGGAGGAACTCTTCACGTATCGCGTTCGAGTGCATCCAACCGAGCACCACGAACACGAACACGACGACTGCTGCAACGACGAGCAGTGGCCGAATCGCCCACGGAGAGAACCGGAATTCCATCCAGCAAGGGTATCGCTGCTGAAGCCGTGTTTCAGGTCAGGTGCCCGTGAACTCCGGCTTCTCTTTGGCGAGGAACGCTGCAACTCCTACCCGTGCGTCGCTGCTGCGGAACACCGTCGAGAACTGTTCGGCTTCGATCGTGAGGCCTTCAAAAAGCGTGCGGTCGAACCCCCGTCCGACCGCCCGTTTGACTGCGGCGTACGCCTGGGTCGGCCCCGAGGCGAACTTCTTCGCGTCGGCGAGTGCGACATCGAGGAGGTCGTCATCTGGAGCAACCTTATCTGCGATCCCGAGCGTCAGCGCTTCGTCTGCCGTGACCTGGCGACCGGTCATGCACAGTTCCTTGCACCGTTGCGGCCCCACGAGCCTTGCGAGCCGCTGGGTCCCGCCTGCACCGGGGATGATGCCAAGGAGGATCTCGGGTTGACCAACTCTTGCTCCCTCGGCGAGGTGCCGGAAGTCTGCTCCCATGGCGAGTTCCAATCCGCCTCCGAGTGCGAATCCACGGACCGCCGCGATGGTGGGCTTGGCGAGATTCTCGAGTCTGGCGACGGCTTCCGTGAGCCCGGAAGCCTGCCGATCCTGTGCTCCCTCATCGAACGCTTTCTGGAACCCTGTGATGTCTGCGCCGGCGGCGAAGTGGGGCGCTCCAGTGATGACGACCGCACGGATGGCGTCGTCTTCGGCGAGTGCGACGGCCTCGCCGATGTCTGCGATCAGGGCAGGGTTGAGGGCGTTGACCGGTGGGCGGTTGAGCGTGATGACGGCGACTGCGTCGTCAACGGAGTACTCGACGAGTTCCATTGGGCTTCCTTGGTAGCGATCGGTCCCAAGGCTACCTCGAATCGAGCACCCCGTCGGCCGCGGTCCACGGATCGATCTGGCGAGACGCGATCCGGGCGATCAGGTCCGTTGAGCCGCTCGACAGGTCGACGGTGTCGCCGAGCGATTGCCGGAGCGCCGCTGAAAGCTGAGCCGCTGCACGCGTCCGCCGCCGTGTCACGTCGGTACCGGACTCCGATAGGTACACCCTGTGGTCCTTGATGGCGTTCCACAGGTCTCCCACCCCTGAACCCGTGGTCGCAACGGTTTCGATGACGGGAGGCATCCATCCGGGGCGTGGTGCGAGTTCGAGCATCGCCTGAAGATCCCTGACGGCGACATCTGCGCCGCCTCTGTCTGCTTTGTTCACCACGAAGATGTCTGCGATCTCGAGGAATCCGGCCTTGGCGACCTGGATGGCGTCACCCCATCCCGGGCTCACGACAACGACCGCCGTGTCGGCGGTTGTGGTGATCTCGACTTCTGATTGGCCGATCCCGACGGTCTCGATGATGATCTCGCTGAAGCCGAGCCCATCGAGCCCCGAAACGATCGCAGGGGTCGTCTGGGAGATGCCACCGAGCGAGCCCCGGTTCGCGACGGACCGGATGAACACCCGATCGTCTGCCGCGTGGGCGCCCATGCGTATGCGGTCACCGAGTATCGCTCCCCCTGTGAATGGGCTCGAGGGATCCACTGCAACGATCGCAGCCTTGTCCGTTGTGTCGATGACGTGGCTCATCAGTGAAGAGACCAGCGTCGACTTTCCGGCACCGGGAGTTCCGGTGACACCCGTGAGCCACGCACGGCCACCTGCGGCGAAGAGATCCCTGATCAGTGCCCGACCCGTGTCGGTGCGGTCCTCGATCTGGGTGAGGATCCGCCCGATGGCCCTGGAGTCGCCATTTCTGGCCGATGTCACGAGTGCAGTGTTGTCCACACCACGACCTTAGATGCCTCCCCGTCGGTGACCACTAGGGCTTTGGCGTTGATACAGCTGATATATCGGCTGTATCAACGCCAAAGCCCTGATGACTCAGCCGGTGGCGATGACTTCGGTGACGCCATCGACGCGGTCTTTGAGGATCCGTTCGATTCCCGCGGTGACCGTGGTCTCAGAGATGGGGCACCCGCCGCAGGCGCCTACGAGTTGCAGGTTGACGGTGCCTCCGACGACGCCTTCGAGGACGAGGTCGCCGCCGTCCGCTTGAAGGGCAGGTCGGATGTACTCGAGGACGTTCTTGAGTTCGTCCCTGTCGATCTCACTCGCACCGTCTTTGGGACGCGGCGTTGCGGAACCGATCTCGATGATGCTGCCTTCGATTGCGCTGTCCACGGTCTCCCTTTCTCACCAGAGGGTACCTCAATCGCTCGACACTTTAGCAACACCGCCATAGTGAGAACTCTTCCCTGGTCATCTAGCCCTGAAGCGCAGCGGAACGGGGAGGAAGGTGTTGAACGGGTCGTCGGAGACGAGGACGACCTGATCGCCGACCGGCGTCGCCGTCCAGACGCCACCGGCAGCGATACCACGGAATGCCCCATCGATGAGCACATTCGCCAGCCCTTCGATATCGAACTGCACACCGTCGAGGCCGGTGTCGAGTCCCACGACCACGGACTCTGGAACGAAGTCGGGCGCTGGCTCTGGCTCGACGCCCGAGTAGTAATGCGAGAGGATGTCGCTGTAGCTCGAACCGCCATCGGCCAGGATCTTGGCTCCCCACTGGCTCATCCCGACGCCATGCCCCCACCCCTCGCCGGCGATCACGACACGGCCCTCGTCTGGCTGATCTCCCGTGGGAATCAATCCAGGGACATCAACCGCCTCTGGCGGCTCGTATGTGATGTCGTAGGTGTACGAGAGCAACGACTCGGGAAGCAGGGACCCGTCTCCGACACGGGCGGGGAGAACGCCAGGGAACAGGTCTTCGCCCTGGCGGTTGAACGCACCCTTGAGGCTCGGGGCGAGGATCGAATCGGTGCCCCGCTGGGTCTCGATCGTGACCGTCGACCTTCCCTCACCTTCGGGAGGGTCATCGACGGTGATAGAGAGCAGATCCCCACCGACATGAAGGCCATCAGCTTTGACGATCTCGACGAACTGTTCCGGGGTGACCTCGACCGTCCAGTTGAAGAACTTGACGAGGCCTTCCTCTGGAGAGTCAACCGCCTGGAGATAGTCGATGGGGGCACTCGCCCACACGTCCTGGTTCGATCGCGACCGCGACCCGACCATCGACGTGAACACGGCCTCGATCGGACCGCCCCCGTAGATGAGCACCTCGCCGGTCGTGTCCTCGACGGCGTCTCTCCAGTGCACGCCGCCGTCGCGTTCGATCAACTGCAGGCCCCGATAGACCTGGCAGCGGTTGGTCGCGCATATGTCGTAGCCATAGGTCTCTTCGTCGCCGCTGCGGCCAGGGAGGAGGCGCCTGGAGAGGTAGGTCCGTGCGGCGACAGCCTGGGCCTTGAGCGCTTCAGGGTTCCAGTCGAACGGCATCTCGGCGATACCTTCGAGATAGCCCTCGATCGA
>JBDLIR010000093.1:0-6795 GCA_039714815.1 Actinomycetota bacterium
TCGTCGTGATCGCCGGAACGGAGACCAACAGCCACGTGACACCGAACACGTAGATGATCGAATTGCCTGCGAGGAAGGCCGGGAGTGCAAGGTCGACGCTCCGATCCTGACCGCGTTCGGCGAGTAAGCCGATCACCCATGCGGCTGCGATGAACCCGACGAGGTAGCCAGCAGTCGCACCGCTTGCTGCAGCCCAACCGCCAGTGGCTTCGCTGTAGAACGGCAGGCCTGCAGCACCCATCACCCAGTAGATCATCTGGGACCCGGCGCCCGCTTTGGACCCGAGTACCGCTCCAGCCAACAGCACGGCAAACGTCTGTCCAGTGATAGGCACGGGACTCCCTGGAACGGGGATGTAGAGCTGGGCGGCGAGAGCCGTGAGCAAGGCGAATCCGACCATGAGCGCTCCTGTGGTAACGGCCGATTTCGGCACGATGACCCGTGCGATCGTTGGTGCGGGGAAGGTTGGTTGCATCGAGGGCTCCTGTTGTCTGCCGACATACTAGGTGTTGTGATTCGTGGATGTGGGACTGATTGTGTCTGGCGATGATCAGTCCAGCGACGTTGCTCATCGGGTCATCCCCGGTGGGCGACGGATTGCCTGAGCGTCCCAGCATCTCTCACTATTCGGTAACCTCGCCGCATGGATCACGATGTCGTCACGGAAGAAGCAGCCGATGGGTTCTCTGATGTCCCGCCAGGCGTCCGGCCAACACGCCGTTCACCGAAATGGCCGTGGATCCTCGCGGGTGTGCTCGTCGGCATTGGGATCGCAATAGCGATCGCCTGGCCGGTCTCCGTCCCGTACTACACGCTGAGCCCTGGGCCTGTCTACGACACCGCGGACTTCATCATGGTCGAGGACGGGGATGTGAGCGCTGACGGTGAACTGTTCTTCCTGACAGTTTCGCTCAAGGAGGCCAACGTCTTCGAGTGGGCGGCAGGGTACGTCGACCCACGCGTCGATGTGCGCGAGCGTGAGCGGGTCAGGCCGATCGGTGTTTCCCCCGAGCAGTTGCGCCGTGAGAGCCTCGCTGCGATGGACCAGTCGAAACAAACTGCCACGTTCGTCGCCCTGACCCAGCTTGGATATGAGGTGACGCTCATCGGAACCGGGGCTCTCGTGATAGAAACGGTGCCCGACTCTGGCGCCGACGGCGTCCTGCTTCCGGACGATGTGATCATCGAGATGGACGGGAAGGCCGTTGCATTCCGAGACGACATCATCAACGACCTATCTGATGCCGAGATCGGCGACCTTGTCGAGATGCTCGTCGAGCGCCCCATCGACGAATCGGCGGACGGCTCTGAAGAGATCGACACGGAGTCTGAAGAGATCGACATGGAACTCGTGCTCGGCCCGCACATCGACGATCCGACTCGGCCCATGATCGGCGTGTTGCTCGACAACAACGAACCGATCGTGGAGTTCCCCGTCGAGGTCGTCATCGACTCGCAGAACATCGGAGGGCCATCAGCGGGGCTGATGTTCACCCTCCAGATCATGGACCAGCTCACTGATGGCGAGATAACGAACGGTGAACGCATCGCCGGAACAGGAACGATTGCACGTGACGGCACCGTTGGGTCGGTCGGTGGCGTGAAACAGAAGGTGTTCGGAGCCATCGACGCAGGGGCGCGCGCTGTGCTCGTACCCGCAGGCAACTACGACGACGCGGTGGCTGCAGCCGCCGACGACATCGAGATCGTCCGTGTCGAGACGATCGAAGACGCTGTCGCTTTCCTCGAGACGCTCTGAACAATCCGCGCTCTCGGGCACGTGTGCGGTACGCTCGCGGCTATGGCCGATGAAGTGACTTCAGGCGAGATCCGCACTCGTCAATTCGATGTTGTACGCAAGGGATACGATCGCAACCAGGTCGAGTCGTTCCTTGCCCGGTTGGCGAGCCGGTTCGATGATCTCGAGAGCCTCATCGCCGAGAGTCCCGATGACGAGATCTCCGTCGGAATCGACGACGCCGAGGCGCTTGCCCTTGAACTGGCGACCATCGGCGGCGAGGTCGACAAGATCCTCGAGACCGCGAGATCAGCGGCAGAAGGCATGCGGGAGCGTGCCGCCACAGACGTTGAATCGTGGACATCAGAAGCCAAAGCGCGTGCCGAAGAGACAACATCGGAGGCTGACAGCCAGGCCCATGCACTGAGGGAGGCAGCCTGGGTCGAGGGGTCAGCAATGCTCGCAGCAGCTGCGGAGGAAGCCGCGGCGATGATGGCCGAGATCGAGGCTGAAACGTTGAGGATGAAATCTGAGGCCGAGCGCGAGGCGATCAGGCACGCGTCCGATGCCAAGCGGGCGAGCGAAGAGGCGATCGGTGCAGCGGAGAACGAAGCCGAGGGCATCCTTTCTCGCTCCCGTGCCGAGAGCGACCGAGTCCTGAGGGCTGCGAGCCAGTCAGCCGAGCTGGCACAGGAGCGGGCGAGGGCACTTGAGGATCGTCGCGCTGAACTCCTCGCCGAACTCGAAAGTACCCGCTCGTCGATCGGCGACCTCGAAACCGAGATCGAGTCGAAGAGGCAGGCGCTCGAAGAGCCTGAGCCTGTAATCGAGCCCGAGTACGAGAACCGCTCGCATCACGAGCCTGACGGTGGTTCGGTGAAGATCGTCTCAGGAGACAAGGTCGTGCCGTTCAAGCCTGTCGACGCTGATTCCTTTGTAGCTGAGGTCGCTGAATTGCACAGAAGCAAGCCGACAGAACAGCCGTCAGCCGACAGCCGACAGCCGACAGCCGAAGAGGGTTCACGGTCTACGGTTCACGGTTCACAGTCGGAAGAAGAGCGGCCGTCAGCCGAGTCGGAGCAGCCAGGTCCCGAGACGGATGCAGCTCCTCCTTCTTCTCTCCCTCAGCTCGCTGGGGGAGATGTCGAGGAACGAGACAGAGGGGGCATCGAGCAGGCGTCACCAGAGCCAGAGCCAGAGCCAGAGCCAGAGCCAGAGCCAAAGCCAGAGCCAGAGCCTGAGCCTGAGCCGAAGCCGGATCCCCTCGGATCACTCTTCGCACAGTTGCGTGAGGACAGTCCGGAGTCGAAGAAAGAGCAGCCGTCAGCTGTCAGCCATCAGCCATCAGCAGAAACGGATAGCAGTTCAGTGTCGGAGGTAGAGCAGCCCTCAGCTGTCAGCCGTCAGGCATCGGCAGAGACGGATAGCGGAGAGCAGATGGAGGAAAGCGCCTCCCTCATACCTGTGCAGAACCGGGCGCTGCGGTCGATCAAGCGGCTACTCGTAGATCTTCAGAACGACGCACTCGAACACCTCCGCACCGACAAGGCCTGGGTTCCCGAGGAACAGTTCACCGACCGGTTCTCCGAGCCGTTCAGCGAACTCGCAGTAGCGATCACCGAAGATGGAGAAGACGGTGGTGCAGCGGCCGTGTTCGCCACCGATCTGTACGACGCCGTGTCGAGTGCCGTGGTAGCAGCGCGCGAGGGTGGCTCCGGTGACAGGGCGGTCGCAGCGGCAACATCGAAGGTGTTCCGAACCTGGCGTTCAGACGAGGCAGAACGCAGAGTTGTGGCTGTCGCTTCAGATCTGTCCGACCATATTTGAGACGATGCGGCTCACGGCGCAACACGTCTGACGGAGCCATAGAATCCCGCATGTGATCAATAGAGAACCAGTCAACGCGCGCCAGGTATCGAAATTCCGGAGGGTCTCCACGTTCGTCGTGGTCGGGGCGTTCCTCCTCTTGCTGGCTGCTCGCTGGCTAGCGACACTGTGGACGGATTACCTGTGGTACTCCGAGCTGGGGAGTGCGTCGGTATGGAGCACGCTCACCTTCACGAAAGTGTGGCTCGTTGCAGGAGCGACCGTCGTTGCTTTCGTCTTGATCTGGTTGAACCTCTGGCTCGTCGACCGCTTCTCGCCGCGCAGTCTCCTGTCACTCGAGGGAACCCCTGACCAGGAACTGCTCGAGCGGTACCAGATCTGGATCTCGCCACGTGCGTTCCAGGTTCGTACCGTCTTCTCGCTGCTCTTCGGGTTGCTGCTCGGACTGGGTGCAGCCATCTGGTGGCAGGACTGGCTCCGGTGGCGCAACGGTGTCCCGTTCGGCGTCGTTGACCCGATCTTCAACAACGACATCTCGCTCTACGTTTTCGGTCTTCCTCTCTATCGCGACATCTACGGCTGGCTGTTCCAGTTGCTCCTCATCACCACGCTGATCGTTGTGGCCGCGCACTATCTCAACGGCGGAATCAAGATCGCTTCCCCTGGGGAGAAGACGTCGGGAAGCGTCAAAGCACACATCTCGGTGCTGCTTGCTGCGATCGCTCTGCTCAAGGCGGCCGGCTATGTCTTCAACAAGTGGGAGCTGCTGTATTCGGGGCGCGGACAGGTGTTCGGCGCCTCGTACACCGACGTGAACGCCCAGGTACCGGCACTCAACCTGCTCATTTTCATCTCGGTTGCCGCCGCGATCATCCTGCTCGTCAATGTCTGTTTCAGGGGCTGGACCCTACCGGCCGTGGCATTCGGAATCTGGCTGATCACGTCGATCGGCGTTGGGGGTATCTACCCGGCCGTCGTGCAGCGCTTTTCGGTGGAACCGAACGAGTTGACCAGGGAACTCCCGTACGTCCAACACAACCTCGATTTCACCAGGCTTGCGTACGGACTCGACGAGGTCGAGGTGAAGGAATTCGACGCATCTCCGGACCTCACGTCTGAGGTGGTCGAAGAGAACAGGTCGACGATCGACAACATCCGTCTTTGGGATCCAGGAGTGCTCGCAGACACGTATCCCGAACTTCAGAACATCAAGACGTACTACGACTTCGCCGACGTCGACGTCGATCGCTACGTCATCGACGGAGAGCTGACACAGGTGATGTCAGCTGCACGCGGCCTCGACGAGCGCAACATTCCCGGGGCGGGTTGGGTGAACGAGAGGCTCATCTACACGCACGGGCTTGGAACGGTCCTGAGTCCAGCCAACGATGTGACTGCCGATGGATTCCCGGAGTTCTTCGTGTCTGACATTCCCCCGGTGAACCATTCGGACACGTCGAGTCTCGAGATCACCCAGCCCCGCATCTACTTCTCTGACAACGCGGACCGAGACTTCCTCATCTCGGGGTCGAAAGAGGGCGAGGTCGATATCCCCCAGGACAACTCGGAAGCAACCGAGACGAACTCCTATGACGGCAACGGCGGTGTACCACTCGGGAACGTGTTCCAGCGGGCCGGCTGGGCGCTGCGATTCGGTGATCTCAACACGTTGATCTCGAGCCAGCTCGACAGCGACAGCAGGGTCATGATCGCGAGGAACATCAAGGACCGCATCGCAAGGATCGCTCCGTTCCTCTACGCGGACAACGATCCCTACATGGTCATAGCCGACGGCAGGCTCGTGTGGATGATGGACCTCTACACGGTCACCGACAAGTACCCGTACTCGGAGTTGGCCAGCACGGCGCGGCTGAACAACACCGCCGAGCTGCCCCGGACCTTCAACTACATCCGTAACTCGGTCAAGGCCGTGATCGACGCGTACGACGGCACGATCGACATGTACGTGATCGACCCTGATGATCCGCTGATCAAGACGAACATGCAGATCTTTCCCAACCTGTTCAGGTCGATCGATGAGTTCCCCGAGGAGCTCGTTGGTCACGTCCGGTACCCCGAGGACCTGTTCCGGATCCAAACCGATGTGTACACGCTCTACCACATGACCAATCCATCGGATCTGTTCCAGGTGAACGATCCGTGGCAGATCGCCCGTGACCCGTCCAACAGCCCGAAGGCGCCGCTGCGCGGCACCTTCGGTACAAGTCCGATGCTTCCGTACTACCTGCTGATGGAACTGCCTGACGAAGAGCTGCTCTCGTTCTTGCTGATGCAGCCCTTCACTCCGGCTGCACGCCCGAACATGTCAGCGTTCGTCGTGGCCAAGTCAGGGCCACTGTCTGAGTACGGGACGTTGATCTCCTACACGATGCCCGAGGACCGCCAGGTCGACGGTCCGGGCCAGGTCGGTGACTTCATCGAGCAGGATCCCCAGGTCTCGTCCCAGTTCACGCTCCTGGGCCAGGTCGGGTCAGACGTCATCAAGGGCAACATGCTCGTCGTGCCCGTTGAGGACTCGCTGTTGTACGTCCAGCCGATCTATCTCGCAGCGGACACAGGCGGCGGCCGTAGTGGTATCCCGCAGTTCAAACGGGTCGTGGCGTCGTTCGACAGTCGCATCGAGATCGCGGACTCGCTCGACCAGGTCCTCATCCAACTCTTCGGCGATTCGGCACCATCGGTCGGTGATGGCAGTGGCTCAGACGGTGCGGACACGACACCGCCGCCGCTCGATGGGACGGTTCAAGAGCAGGTGGAGCAGCTACTTGCCCAAGCAGAGACGGCGTTCGCTCAAGCCGATGCAGCGCTCCGTGCGGGGGATCTTGCTCTCTACCAGCAGAAGATCGACGAGGCCAGGGGTTATGTCGAGGCGGCGAACACGCTCATCGCGGAAGCCGCAGCCGCAGCCGCGTCGGGAAGCGATACGTAGCGACAGCTGACGGCTTCCTCCTTCTCTCCCTCACGGAGTGGGGGAGATGTCGAGGTACGAGACAGAGGGGGCTCTTCAACGCTGACGGCTGACGGCTTCCTCCTTCTCTCCCTCACGGAGTGGGGGAGATGTCGAGGTACGAGACAGAGGGGGCTTCTGTCAGCGGGAGAGTTCGTCGATTTTCTCTGAGAAGAACAGCCGCTGCGGTTCGCTGGTAGCCGTCGCGTGTCCTCTTCGGTACGCATCTGCCGCACCGGCGTTGTCACCCAAAGCGGTGAGA
>JBDLIR010000094.1:0-6764 GCA_039714815.1 Actinomycetota bacterium
ACGCAACCGGGCGGTCGGCTGCTGCCTACACCGAGTGCTACGGAGCAGAAACGATCAGGCGTCTGGCACAGGCATCGCGCGAGTATCTCACAACCGCAGACTGCCTCACTTCACCCATGCCGGTCATGTTCGTGGCCGACCACCAGAACCCGAACCAGATCAAGGGACTGCTCGAGTCGTTCCTTCCGCTCGTCCCGTCGCTGGAGCGGCTGTCGCCGAAGGAAGTCGTAGACCGCTGCTCGGCCTTCGACGCCTCTTCTATCGCAGGTGGCGTGCTCGAACCGGGGGCACTCAGCATCGACGTACATGCACTGCAGACCGGATACGAACGCACCATACGGTCATCGGGTCAGTCGATCGTCACTTCGGCGCCTGTTACGAAGATCGTACGGGATGACAACGGCCGCTGGTCTATCCAGGCCGGGGATCTACTCATCGATGCCGGAGTGATCGTCAATGCGGCCGGGGCGTGGGCTGATAAGGTTGCAGAACTTGCCGGTGTCGCTCAGATCGGCCTCTCCCCTCTGCTGCGGTCTGTGTTCACGTTCAACGCGGGGGCCGAGTCGGCATCGTGGCCGCTCGTCGTGGATGCCGCCGAACGGTGGTATTTCAAGCCGGAAGGCCCCAATGTGCTCGGCTCCGGGGCTAGCGAGCTACCGTCGGATCCTGTCGACGCCAGGCCGCCGGAGATCGACGTGGCCCGCGGCATCGAGAAGATCAACTCGGCAACGACCCTCTCCATCCGTTCGGTCCGCAACACCTGGGCTGGTCTCCGCACGTTCGCACCCGACCGCATCCCCGTGGTGGGATTCGACGGCACAGCGCCTGGCTTCTTCTGGCTTGCGGGGCAGGGCGGCTACGGAATCAAGACGAGTCCCGCTCTCGGCGAACTCGCTGCATCTCTGATACTGACGGATACGGTTCCCGATACCGTTTCAGCCTTCGGCATCACTCGGGAGTCGCTGGCTCCTGAGAGGTTTCGCCGCTAAGCCGCTCGCTGCCTGCACGCCGCACGAGTGCGATCGTGCCGGCTACCGCGATCACCCCAAAGGCGAACCATTGCACCGCATAGCCGAGATGACTCCCCTCGTTCAACTCTTCCGCCGGTACCGGGATCGGGGACTCTCCCGCATTGGCCGGCACCTGGTCTTCGAGTACGAGGTCGATGGGCAACACGTCACCGTTCAACCAGGTGTCGATGTACGCAAGGTCGATGCGGCTGAGTTCGGTGAGAACCCCGTCGTCGGGCGGTGGCTCTCCTATCCGCAGCGGCTCCTCCCCATCGTCAAGCCGACCGGTGAGTGTCACGATTCCCAGCGGGGTCTCGTAGCCGACTGCAGGGGGGCCGGGAGTTCCGACCGGGACGAGTCCCCGGACGACGATGAGGATCGATCCGTCATCGAGTTCCAGCGGCGTCATCACGAGCGTGCCGGTCAACCCGTCGTAGTTGCGACCCACGGAGTAGAACTCGTCGCCGTTGATGTAGCGCCCGGTGACAACGGCGGTGCGGTCGATGAGGTCGTCAGGGTCGGTGCCGAACTGGCCGACCAAACCCTCGAGCGGTCTCGGTTCACTGTCGATTCGCGCCACAACGGTTTCGTTGTAGGCGCGCCGCTCCTCGAGTCGCGAGAGCTGCCAGAACCCGAGCCGCACGAACACAGCGGCGAAGAAGATCCCCACGACGATGGCGAGGATCCATCTGGGTTTTCGGAGAGTCGCTGTGTCGAAGGATGCCACGGTTCTAGGGTACGGAGCGGACCTGTTCTACCGGTCTGCCCATTGTGACCGTGTGATGCCGAAACTCAGCGCATCCATGCGAACGCCGCTCTTGACATAGTGCGAAGGTGCGATGCCTTCCAACCGCATCCCCACTTTCTCTGCCACCCTGGCTGATGCGATGTTCGGCTCCATGACGGGGGCGAAGAGTCGCTCCAGGCCGCGCTTGTCGAACAACTCGTCGATCAGCGCTCTCACTGCGACCGTTGCGATGCCGCGGCCCCAGTACTGTGGATTGAGCCACCAACCGATCTCAGCGACACCAGCGTTCTCGGCCTCGAGGACGAAGGCTCCGAGACCCCCAGCGAAGTCTCCGGCGACATAGATCGCAAACTGATAGGGAGGTTTCTGGTCCGCTGCGATGGCAAGCCACTTCTCCGCCGATTCCCGGGTGTACGGGCTTGCGAACATGTCGCCCATGTAGGCGGGGATCCGGGGATCGTCGGCAGCCCGGATCAGGTCATCGATCATGCCCCACTCGTACGGTCGTAACACGATCTCGTCACGCTCGGTGGAGATCGGGATCCTTCCATCATCGTCGGCGGCATTGGGGATGTCTGGCGGGCCGTACCGGCCTCCGGTTCTCCAATACGCACCGTCGGCGCGGTCCATGAACCCTTCATCGATCATGTAGCGGCGTATCGCGGCGTAGTCGTCATGGATCAGCTGGATAGCGAGGTTGACCTCGCGCTCGCTGTACCGGCGCCCCGGCTCGAATTCCAGAGCGACCTTCTCCACGACGAGCTTTCGTTTCCTGGCACTTGCAGGGATCTCCATGAGCCGGCCCTCGGCGAAGAAGCGCCCGAGGACCTTTGCCTCGTCCTCACTCCACGGACCTTCGACAGGTGTGCCTCTCCCGCCGGAACTGTCTGGCAACGACCGCGCAACGGTACGGAGCGCTTCGGAGTCCAGCGTCCCATCGGGCCGCAGCAGCCCGGAAGAACGGAGGTCGCCCACCGCTCGTGCGATCTCATCGCGAGGGACATCCAGTGAGACGCTCATCGCAGCGATGTCCACTGCGCCTGTTACCGACGCACCGAGCACAGCCAGCCGTACAGGGTCGAGTACCGCCTTGAGAAGGCCCAGGGTCGTTGCCTCAGCCACGATTTCCCCCGACGCCAACGGCACCGGTTCTTCGCGGGTCGGATGCTCCGATGAAGCTGCCATCCTCCTGCATAAGAGCTACCTGGACACCCCCGAAGTACATCGACAGCTCGGGGAGTTCGCGGATCACGAGACCGTCGACCTCCGACACGTCGACATCCGGTTCAACAGCGAGCGTCGGCACGCCGTCGAAGACTTCGGCATGAAGTCGAGGATGATTCACTGCATCACCGATATCCATGCCACACACCACATAGTTCATCAACACCGTGGCGATGGCTGAGGTGATCCGGTCTGCGCCGGGAGAGCCTATGGCGAGGGCAGCCCCGTCGGGCGATCGTGCGACGGTCGGCGCCATGTTCGAAAGCAAACGTTGACCGGTCGGCAGAGCGTGGAGCCCTTCAGAGATCAACTCGATCTCACCAAGTGAGTTGTTGAGGCCGAATCCCGTCCCAGGGATCACGGCACCCGAGCCATAGCCCGCTGAAACTGTGATGGCACACGCCAGGCCGGATTCGTCGACGGCCGAGGCATGCACGGTACTCGGTGATCGGTGGATGGATAGCAGGTCGCCACGTTGAGCCATCTCGAGAATCGCATCGCCACCGGCGAACCTGTCTCCGACCCCGTCGAGTTCATAGCGCCTGAAACTGAACACAGCGTCCTGGGCTGCGGCGTACCTCGCGACCTCATGGGCGGACCAACCAGCGATGTGACGGGTTTCGAGCAGGGTCAGCAGTGCTGAAAGCGTGATCCCGCCTACTGCGGGTGGAGCGTTCGTCGCGATGTCCCAATGGTGCAGCCCGATCCTTGCCGGTGGTCGGATCACGGCGGCATACTCCTCGAGGTCATGGATCGTGATGAGTCCGCCGTGTTCGGAGCATGCCCGGACAAGGGCCGCTCCGAGATCACCGCGATAGAGAAGGTCTGCTCCCTCATGGGCAAGGTCTTCGAAGCAGTCGGCTAGCCGTCTATTGGTCACGATGTCGCCGCCGCGCAGCGGAGACCCGTCATCCCTGTGATAGTCGGGGCGGGTCTCGCCATTCCATCCGTAGATCACATCGTGGGCGTAGGTGAGGTAGTACCCACTCGCCTCGGACAGTTCGTATCCCACGTTGAGCAGCTCCACGGTCGGGAGGAACAGCTCTGCCCACGGAACCGCGCCGTACCGCGTCGATGCCATCTCGAAACCCTTGAACGCTCCGGGCGTTGCCACACTCCCCCAGCCGACGATGGATTCCATGCCTCCGCCATAGTCCATGGAGATCTTCCGTGCGTCGATCTCGACTCCACCTGCCCTGCCCCTGCCTGGCATCTCCGCGTTTGCGTCGATGACGACAGGCTCGGCATCTGGCGGCCAGATCGTTATGTACCCGCCCGCACCGGGCGACACGATTCCGAGTTCTGTCGTCATCGACGTCAAGATGGCGGCGATCGCAGCATCAACAGCGTTTCCGCCAAGGTCTGCGACTGCGACGCCTGAAGCTGTTGCAGCGTCAGAGGCTGCTGCGATGATCGTACGCGCCATGGCGTCAACTCTAGGCAGCGTTGGACCCTGTTTTCTCACCCGAATCCACGTCCGGGCGCAGGGCTACATCATGGGCAACGATCTCCACGCGACTGGTTCGGCCCGCCTCGGCTGACCAGAATCGACGCTGGACACTGCCAGCGATCCACACGCCTGCTCCCCTGGTGAGTTCATCGAGCGGGATGTGCTCAGCCGGATCCCACATCACGACAGGCAGGACATCGATACGACGGCGCGGCTCGTCACTTCTCACCGTTACGAGAAGCCGCACCAGGCGCGACCCTGAAGCGAATGTCGTCAACTCCGGTTCGGCCGCGAGGCGGCCGGTGATGACGATGATGTTGAGGTTCATGACACTTCCTTTCATGGAAGTGCGGGACATCCTCAACGTATCTAGCGCATATGACAGATCTAGCATCACCACCGTGAACGACACCAGGCAAGCGTCGCAGGTATTTCTCGTCGGTGGGGCACCCGGAGCGGGAAAGACGACGCTGGGGCGTGAACTTGGCCGAAGCCTCGATTTTGCGTCCATCACGATCGACGACATCAGAACAGCGATGCTCGGCGTGACTTCACCGGCGACGCATCCTGATCTTCACCGCGTCGGCCTACCGGACGCCGTCGAGTACTTCACACAGCGAACACCAGACGAATTGATCACGGACGCTATCGACCAGCACACCGCCTTGTGGCCCGGAGTCGAGAGGGTAATCCGCAGACGGATGCGCTCGGGACCGGGCATAGTCATCGATGGATGGCATCTGCTCCCGGCGCAGGTAGCGCGTCTCGATATGGGGAGCATCACCCCGGCGTGGCTGGATGTCGATAGCGCTGTGCTGGAGTCCCGCGAAAGGGCGGTGTGGGACTTCTACGCGCGATCTCACGATCCAGATCGGATGTTCTCCAACTTCCTCGAGCGTTCAGTGCGATGGAACGATTACATCCGCAACGAGGCGTTGTCGCATGGCCAGCTTGTCATCCACCAGGATGGATCCAGATCACCGGAGGATCTGCGCGATGAGATCTTGGCCCCGCTGTGAGCGGGCTCAGGATTCCGGATGTCGCACGCTGCTCTACCTGATAACTGTTGGCTGATTCGAGGCTGTCAGCTGATCTTTGCGATCTCTGACTCGAGCTGTTCCCAACCAGGGAACGAAGGGTCCGTCGTTACGATCACATCGGACAGATTTCTCGCGGTCTCGCGGTCTCCGAGGGCCGCCGCCGTCCTTGCTGCGACGAAGTAGAGACGGAGGTGCCCCTCATTGGGTTCTTGCTCGATGCGCCCCGGTTTGACGATCTTCCAGGCTTCAGGCGCCCTGTCCTCGTCGAGGAGGAAGGATGCGTACACCACCTTGCCCTCGTTCATGACAAGGCCGTGGCCGCCACGCTTCTGAAGCTCCTGCCATGCTTGCTCGACGTCCTTCGTACGGCCCTGGGCTCGCAGCACGTCCATTTCGATGGGCAGGTGCGTCGTTTCGCCGGCCATCCGGCGGTATGCGCGCAGTTCGGTGAGGGCGATCTTCCAGTCGCCGAGGCGGTAGGCCGCTATCCCGATCGTCTCGCGGATCGTCGAATCCTGCGGTGAGAGCGCTTTGGCTCTATTGCCGTGGCGAACTGCGGCCTGGTAGTTTCCGTCCGCAAGGGCCTCCGACGCGGCCCCGAGGGCTTCGAGCGCCGGCGCGATGCGATCCTTCGGGGTGACCCGCTCGAGGTTCTCTATGACCCAGTTCGGGAGGTTGACTGCCGCACCCTGGAGGTCTCTGCGACGCTTCTTCTGCTCCTCGTACCTGGCGCGCTCGACGTCCCTCGTGGTCGCGCTGTACTGCTTCTTGCGGCCTGTTCCTCGCTCGGAGCCCTTCCCTGCCGCAGAGTTCGACGCTCTCGAGCGCGGCTGGTTCGGTTTGCGGCCCTTGGAACCCGAGTTCCTGTCCTTGTTGTATCCCATGGTCATGATCCTTGTATGCGGTGGCACCGGGAGTACGCACCAGCGGCAGCCAATGGTACAAACCCCGAGACGCTCCGCGCTCCTGGACGCGACAAAGGCCGCCCCACCAGACGGTGGGACGGCCTTCATCTTGAAATGTTTGGCAACGACCTACTCTCCCGGGGCCCCTCGGCCCAAGTACCATCGGCGCTGGCGGTCTTAACTTCCGTGTTCGGAATGGGAACGGGTGGATCACCGCCGCTGTAGTCACCAAAACTATGTGAATGCTCTCTGAGCACTCCATAGCGAGCACAAAATCGCGATATTCATATTCAAGCCCTCGACCTATTAGTACCGGTCAGCTTCACGCATTACTGCGCTTCCACGTCCGGCCTATCAACCTGGTGTTATGCCAGGGGTCTTACCTGA
>JBDLIR010000095.1:0-6753 GCA_039714815.1 Actinomycetota bacterium
ATACGGTCATCGTGTCGGCAGCGAAACCGGGATTCTTCACGTCGTCGAATCCGCTCTACAGGGTCATCGATGAGGATCTGGGCCGACTCGAGCCGCACTTCGGCTCATTGGAGAGCGGCGGTGTGTTCTACGGTGGCAATGCGAGGCTGGTGGAGGAGAGCCTTGGCCTGGCCGGCGACGAGATCCTCTACGTTGGGGACCATCTCTACGGCGATGTCCACTACTCGAAGGCGCTGCTGCGATGGCGCACTGCGCTGATCCTCCAGGAACTCGAGTCCGAGGTCCTGGCGTTGTCCACCTTCCTTCCGACCAGGGCGCGTTTGAGCGCGCTCATGGAGGGGAAGGAGCGACTCGAGGCGAAGCTCAGTGCCGAGAGGCTCGCCGACCTGAGGGCGAGGAAAGGGTACGCGCAGCCGCTGATCGATCTCGAAGATGGCTCAGCAGCGATCGCCGGGACGAAGAACGACCTGATCGCTGTCGACAACCTGATTGCACCGCTCGCAATCGAAGCGGGCCAACTGCAGAACGAGGCGTGGGGACCCATGATGCGAGCCGGCGCGGATAAGAGCCTGTTCGCACGCCAGGTCGAACGCTATGCGGACATCTACACATCTCGTGTGTCGAACCTGCTGTTTCCCGGACCGTACGCCACGTTCCGCATGAGCCGCCTCGACCTCCCACACGATCCGCACGCCTAGCTGGCGGAGCGCCCGATCACCCTTGTTCGATGAGACCCCCGAGAACCTGAGGCACCTCCGATTCTGTGGGCTGACGACGTCATATAGGACGTCGTGAACCCTGGGTTCGTGTGACCTACATTTCCAGTAGTTCGATGATTCGGGCGAGGAACTCTGCTGCCGGGGCACCGTCGACGAAGGCGTGGTCGAACGTCAGGCTCAGCGTCATGAGCGCTCGTGGGACAACATCGCCTGTCTCGTCGAAGCGGGGCACCGTTCGTATTGCCCCAACTCCGAGTACAGCGACTTGAGGCAGGTTGATGATCGGTGTGAAGCCGTCGACGCCAAAACCACCGAGGTTGGTCACCGTGAACGTGCCGCCCTCGTGGTCGCTCGCTGCCAACTCCCCGGCGCTGGCTCGATCGGCGAGACGCTTGATCGCCGCTGCCACCTCCTCGACCGTCGAACCGGCAGGACTTCGCACCACCGGTGCGATGAGACCGTCCTCGGATTGGATCGCAACCGCAACGTGGGCAGTTTCTGCAGCCGTGAAGCGGTCACCGTCGCGGATCCCGTTGAGCGCGGGATGATCCTCCAAAGCCACCGCAACGGCACGCACGACCCAGGCCGTGATGTGCGGGCTTATCGTGTCGGTCACATCCACCGTCGCGGTCAGCGTCACAGGGGCCGCGTCGTGGACACTGCGACGCATATTGCGTGCGATCACCGCTCGAAGCCCGACCATCTCCTTCGCCTCCGGCTCAGCAGGGCCAAGTGCGGACCGGACGTCGCTTTCGGTGATTCGACCGGCCGGCCCTGTGCCTGTCACGGTCGTCAGATCCACCCCCAACTCCCGGGCGACCCGCTTCGCCGATGGTGAAGCGATCACTCTGGGCGCCGATGCCGACGGAACCGCTGCCGCGCCCACATCGGATGTCCCGGCTGACGGCGACTGCACCCCGTCCGTGTCGAACAGCACGCAGATCGGGGAACCCTGTGCCACGGGCTGATTGAGAGCAACCATGGCGCGCACGAACCCGCTGTCAGGTGCGTGCACATCCTGGGCTACTTTCTCGACCTGGACCTCAGCGATGAGCTGATCGACTTCGACCCTGCTTCCTTCGTCAACGAACCATGCCGTGACGACTCCGTCATCACCGGAGTCGGTGATGACGGGCATCAAGACCTCGCCCGGCACGCTATCTCCTCAGGCCGTAAGCAGCGACTTGACACCGGCGACGATCTTGTCCGTGCTGGGCAGCACGAACTGCTCGAGCACCCGAGAGTACGGGATCGGCACATCCGGGATCGCGATGCGTGCCGGTGGTGCATCGAGATAGTCGAAGGCACCCTCCACTGCCGTGGTGACAATCTCGCCGGTCATGCCGAAGCTCTTGTAGTCCTCGTCGACCACCAGCAACCGGTGGGTCTTGCGGACCGACTTGAGAATCGCCTCACGGTCCAGCGGCACCAGTGACCGCAGGTCGAGCACTTCCGTCGAGATACCATCCGCCTCCAACTGTTCGGCTGCATCGAGTGCCCGGTGCACCGACAGGCTGATCGTTGCAACCGTCACGTCGGTGCCTTCACGAGCGACCGCTGCCTCTCCGATCGGGACGGTGTACGGATCCTCTGGCACATGGCCGGTTGCTCTCGGGTTGTTTGTCATCCAACCGAGGCCCAGTACGCCCTTGTGGAAGATGTACAACACGGGGTTGTCATCACGAATCGCCGAGATCATCAGCCCCTTGGCGTCGTAGGGATTCGATGGCACGACGACCTTCATCCCGGGTAGGTGGGCGAACGTGCCCCACAGCGTCTGGGAGTGCTGGCCGGCATCGGAGTATCCGCCGCCGGCCGCGGTCATCAGCACCATCGGCACTTTGACGTTGCCCCCGGAGAAGTAGTGGATCTTCGCCATGTTGTTGTAGATCTGGTCCATGCACACGCCGAAGAAGTCGATGAACATCAACTCCGCGATGGGCCTCAGTCCGTTGGTAGCCGCACCGATCGCAGCACCGATGAACCCGGTCTCCGAGATCGGCGTGTCCATGACCCGCTCCGGACCGAATTGGTCGAGCAGGCCCTCGGTTGCCCCGAAGATCCCGCCGTATACGCCGATGTCTTCGCCGAGGGCGAAGACCGTGTCGTCCGCTTCCATCTCCTGGGCAATTGCCTCGGCGATGGCCTTTTGTGTGGTGAGCTTGCGCTCAGTCATCGTGGTCATCTGGGCCTCCTAGGAAAAGACGTGGAGGAGAGCATCCTCCGGCGCCGGGTCGGGACTGTTGCGGGCGAATTCGATGGCTTCGTCCACTTCGCTGTGCATCTCTTCGGCGATCGTGTCACGGTCAGCCGGGGTGAGCACACCTTCCTCGACAAGGCGATCCCCGTACACGACGAGCGAATCCCGCTTCCCCATCGATTCCTTGAACTCGTCGGTGCGATAGGCGTCTGCATCACCTTCGAAGTGGCCCCACAGCCGATCGGTCTTGACCTCGATGAGGCTGGGCCCATCACCGGCGCGAGCCCTGGCTATCGCTTCGCGGGCGACCTCGTACACCGCCACCGGGTCGTTCTCCGGTACCAGCACACCCGGCATCCCGTAGGAGGACGCCCGGTCGCTGTTGTCGGCAATCGCGGTGGATGCCTCCTTGGGCACGGAGATGGCGTAGGCATTGTCCTCGCAGATGAACACCACGGGCAGGTTCCACAGCGCAGCCAGGTTCAACGACTCGTGGAACGCGCCCTGGTTGGCTGCACCTTCGCCGAAGAACGAAATAGCGACATTGTCCTTGCCGAGTTTCTTGAACGCGAGGCCGGCTCCAACAGCGACGGGCATGCCTTCTGCGATGATCCCCGAACAGCCGAAGCTCGGCTCGGTGGAGAAGAGATGCATGTGGCCGCCCTTGCCGTGGCCGAGCCCCGTGTCCTTGCCGAATATCTCGGCGGTCATCTGCTTCAGGTCGAGACCCTGGGCGATCGCCACGTGATGGGGACGATGGGTCGCTGTGATGGCGTCGCCGGGCTGCAGGTGCGGCATCGTCCCCACCGCCACCGGTTCCTGTCCTGCCGCGAGGTGCATCTCGCCTGGCACCTGGCCGGCCGCGATGTCGAAGGCGGGCAGCTTGTCTGCGAAATAGATCTCGCGGATGCGCTCCTCGAAGTAACGGATCTTGACCATGGTCGAATACATATCGACGAGATGATCCCTGGGTATCTCCATGCGAACTCCTTTCAGGCCGGGGTCCACAGGCAGACCACCGTTGCCGTCTCGATGGAACTCCTCTGACACTACTCCGAGAGGCAACCCGCGTGCGAACCGGACAACAGGTTCTCGCCGTCTTTCCGCTAATTCGCTGCCAACGTCTTCGAGACTGAGAGGAGGAATGCTCCCGGCACGACGTCGATACGGGCGTCATCGCCGCGAATGAGGCGCCGTTCGCCGTCGAGGGCCACGACACGCGTACCGGCGGTGAGTTGAATGCGGGATCCCTCCGCAATGGTGCGGTGCTCCGCTACCGATACATCCCCGACCAGGCCAGGTCCAAAGATCGCTCGAACACGTTGACCCGGCCCGAATCGCATGTAGCGAGCATGGCGTGGAGGAATCGGGCCGAGGGCGGCGGCGATCGATGCGATACCCACAGCTTCGGGTCGGGCGTTCGCCACGACTGCCTCGACAAGATCGTCTGGCTCCCACAGAGCCCTCGCCCCGGTCCAGTGCGTGCGCACGCCCACGGCATCCACCACCGCCGTGCTCGGCGCTGCTCCGTCGGTGTGCACCACCATGGTGGTGAGCTGGTCATATGCATCATCTGGCACGTGGCCCGCCGCAGCCAACGCGGTCGCGTACCCGACCGTGGTCGGCTCATGCAGGACCGCAATGGCATTGTTGGTACCAGCCGCCAGTGGGACAAGCCGGGCGTCGGGCCAGCCTTCGACGGCAGAGCGGATCGTGCCGTCGCCGCCGACCGTGACCAGGACCCGAGCTCCCATCGCACGGAGCATCGCAGCGGCATCGTGAGTGTCACGCTCCGAGGCTTCAGCCTCCAGCGGAACGAATTCCACCGGCGGGGTCTTGCCCCGCGCAAGCCGGATGGCACGCTTCACCATCCCCCCGGAGTCGTCGAGGGCAACAACTGCCACGGGTGGGCCGGCGGTCATGCCTACCAGCAGCCTGGCGATGAGGTTCGCCTTCTCCTCCACATCGACGACACGAGCGAGTCCGACCAGGCGCCGGATGTCCTTGGATGCAACCGGGTTGGCGATCAGCCCGACGATGGGCAGGTCATGATGGTCCCGGTTCGGCATCTGCCCACCCTAAGGTGCGACCGGCCTGAACGCGACGTGCCAGGACCATGAGGCTTCGACAACCTCAGGCAGAGGCAACGTGATCCTCGATGAACGCCGCACGATCAGCGATCGTCCCGCGTGGCACTTCGACGAGCGTGTATCCCGCAATGTCGTAGGCCTCCAGAACGCGGTCGTGGAACAAGAGAACCTGGGCGAAGGACATAGTTCGCATGTCGTCGATCGTGTAGATCTCCTCCCACGGGCCGAGTATCAAGACTCGGGGGTGATAACGATGCAGCTGAGCGGCTTCGATGCTCGGTCCAGGGTCGGCTCCGAGATAGAGGGCATAGGCGATGCAATCCGGGATGCCGCGGTCGAATACGGTCGGCGTTCCTGTTGCCTGAGCACACTGGTACTTCTCGATCGAGCGAGCCAGCAGAGCGTCGATCGACTCCTGGCGGCTCATGTCAGTCTCGACACCTGCGGCCAGACGGTCGGCAATCAGTTCTCTGGCCGGTTCGGTTACCCAAGGGATAGTTCCATCGAGTGAGTGAAGCACGGTTGTCTTCCCGACGCCAGGGGCGCCCGTGACGATCGACAGTAGATCGGTCATGGGGAGACCACTGCAAGCTTCGACAAGGCAGTCCTGTATGCCCACACGTGCCACGGCCGTGTGGTCTCGTTGTGCCCGGCTCGAAGCATCGCCATGATCATCGGTTCATTCACAACGTCCACATCAGAGAGCATCTTCGAGTTCCCTGCCGCTTGCGCCGCGGCGGTCCCGGCCAGGATCAGGTCGTTGATGTACCCGTTCCCTCGATGCTCTGGAACAACCCCGATGTGCCCGATCGTCGACCCGAAGCTCTCGTCGCTGACCACTGCTACGTATCCCACCGGTTCTCCGTCTGTGTATCCGATGAGCCACATGGGCTCGTCGCCGTCGATCAGGTACTGCGTCATCTGTTCTGCCCAGTTCCGCGCTCCGCATCCGTCCCAGTAGTACCGATCGTTGCGATCGAGCGTACCCCCACCACAGCGGGCCATCACGGCGCGATACACCTCGATCCCGACAACAGATACCGGTTGGAAGGTCAGCCGATCGGGCACCTCGACGATGTCGCCGCCGTCCGTCCAGGAGAAGCCCCGCTTCTCGGTGAATAGGTCGAATCCGAGAGTCTCGAGCAACTCGCAGCGACGATCAGCGTGTGCGTGAATCTCACTGTAGATACGCATCTCGAGGAGGTCGGGAACCTGTCCGCCCAGCGCATGAGCTGCGTGGGTGAACAGGTGCTGCCCCGCCGGGACGGGTCCGCCCTCCCAGTCGAGATGCAGGCCGAAGGGGTGCAGTTCGTGGGATGGGAGCGACCCGAGCCATGCCGGGTCTGATGTCGTTGGCTCGACCAAGAATCCGACGCGGCCGATGAGAGAGCCGCGGTCCTCGGCAACGAAGCACCAGTCGGGACGGCTGGCACCGGACTCCCATACCTGTGCGATCTCGTCGGCGTAGCCATCGGGATCGTCGGGCGCACCGAGGAAATCATCTATGTCTTTGACAGTACGAACACGAAGCATTGCTTCTCCTTGAGTGGAAATGCCAACTCCGCGACGTGGAAGGTCGCTAGCAACGCGTGGAGGTGGCCCGATCAGAACAGAACATCAGAAACCTCCCTCCCTTGCCATCGATCATACACGGCGTCATCGAGCGGTCATGGGTCGGGTGGTGTTTTGCCGTTGTGGGTGGCGGTGTGGTGTCTGCGGCATATGAGGATGAGGTTGTGGAGTG
>JBDLIR010000096.1:0-6651 GCA_039714815.1 Actinomycetota bacterium
TCCTCTGCTCGAGTTCTCACTCACAGAGCTGTTCGATGACCGTGCATCCGATCAGATCACACTCGAGGCGTATGGCAAGTCAAGCGGCGTACTCGCTGCCCTCGGACGCAGGGCCGAAGGGACCTATACGAGTCTCGAACCAGCGGGACAAGACGCCTCACGCGAGACCTTCCTACGTCTCGTTAGCGTGTCGGACTCGGGTCGTGCCACACGTCGTCGCGCCCGCCGGACAGAGCTTGAACGACTCGGGTTCTCAGATGTCACATTGAATACGGTGCTCGATGCGTTCGCCGACCACCGTCTGGTTACGTTCGATCGGGATCCCATCACCCGGGGACCAACCGTTGAGGTCGCCCACGAGGCGATCCTCAGCGAGTGGCCACGTCTCGCTGACTGGATCGAGGACCGCCGCGAGGACCTGCTCCTCCGGTCGCGACTGGCAGTCGCCGTCGCAGACTGGGAGGCCGCCGATCGATCCGAGACGTACCTGCTCACCGGCGGTCGCCTCGAGCAACACGAGAGCTGGACGACGGACACCAAACTCACGCTGACAAGTGCCGAGCAGGAGTTCCTGAGTTCCAGCCGTCACACCGAGAACGAACGCCGAGCCAAACGCCGTCGCAACCGCCGGCTCGTCATGTCCGGGTTCGGTGTCGCGGCAGTGATCGCACTCGTCCTTGCCATAACCGCCCTGTTTGCCCGCGACGACGCCCGGGACAAGGCAACCCTGGCCGCGGCGAATGAGCAGATCGCCAAGGACAACGCAACCCTGGCCGCGGCGAACGAGCAGACCGCCAAGGACAACGCAGCGCTCGCCGAGGAGAAGACCGTTGAAGCGGAGGACAGCGCGGCTACAGCTGCAGCTGAGCGCGATTCGGCACGGGCAGCACAGCTCGGCGCAGCGGCGCTCGAGCAGATCTCCACGGACCCCGAACGCAGCCTCCTACTCAGTATCGAGTCACTCCGCACTGCGCCCACCACCTCAGGGCTCGCCGCAGTACATGCGGCACTCTTCGAGCATTACACGACGTGGGTGAAGCGCTACGGATTGGATGGAGATGTTGAGGTTGCGCTCGCGATCCATCCAGACGGGCAATACGTGATCGCGGGAATCCTTGTAGACGCATTGGATACAGGGCGCTTCGCCCTATACGACATCGTCAATCAACCCGATGAACCGATCTGGTACGCCGACGTCAGCGACGGAAACCAGCTCGATTTCGGAATCTTCGTTGCGTGGTTCGGTGATCGAGAAGTAATGGTTGCCTTCAATCACTACACCGCAACCGGGTCCGCGATCGAGGACAACGGGAGCGTCATGGTTCTCGATCTGGCCACTGGAGAGATAACGAAGACTCGCACGTTCGGCGAGTGTGTCTCGGGCGTTCTCCCTACCATCCGCGCTCTGGGAAGGCTGAGCCCTATCGCCGTGGTTCTTGCAGAACCTGATCCTGACTCCGGGAACTGCAGTCCGACCGCACCCGATCGCGGAGTTCGATACTTCCCGGGAGGCATCGAGTCGGACGAATTCGTCGATCTCATTCTCCCGGCCCCGTTCCCCTTCTGGGCTCTCCCGATAACGGCGACGGCGGATGGGAAGCTTCTTGCGTTCGGTAACAGCAACGCCATGTATGTGTTTGATGCGGTAACCGGGGAGGTCGTGAACGAGTTTGAGGGTGAGAGGATCACAATCTCGTCAGATGGAGAGCGAATCCTGATCAATCAGGGCAGCTATACACAGCTCGTCGACCGAGAAACCGGAAACGTCCTCAAGACGTTCCCGGGCGAGTTCTTCTGGAGCAGTTGGCGCTTCTCGACCGATGATACGAGACTCATCGCGGGTTCCTTTGATGACGCGACGCACATCTTCGACTTGGAGACAGGTGCAGAGATCTATGAACTGCGCGGCGAACACTACAACCCGGTCATATCCGATACGGCGGACGACCCAGACACGCTGCTGATCACATCTTTTGATACCAGCCGGGTCCTCAACCTCAGCAATCGTACCGAAGTCGATCCACCGATTTCTGGCCTCCCACGACTGATCGATTCGAATGGCCACAACGGGCATCATGCGAGTCTAAGTCTGGCTGGTGGATCGGTCTACGTTCCGTTCGGAGGGGATACGGGGCCTGGCTACCGGGTCTATGACCATTCGAACGGCACGGTGGTGAGGGAGGTCACCGATGTATGGCTCGTTGCCGAGATGAGTCCTGACGGACGGTACATCGCTGAAGTGCCTCGGCTCGACCCGGAGGCCGTCACACCGAACGGAGAAGAAGCTCCTCTGTACGGCCAGTTGCGCCTTGTCGACACGATAACCGGCGACGTAGTCCGCGTATTCGAATCGACCTGCCCATTCTATGAAACGCAGAATTGGCCAAACCCGATAGTCCGACACGAGTCGTGTGGCAATGACCTGCTGCCCATGCCTCTCTCCGACGCGGAATTCTCGGCAAATGGATCTCGTCTGGGCGTGGATACGCACACAGGGACACCCTCCGTGTTCGATGTGGCCACAGGCTCCATCATTTGGAGCACCGATCCGGATCGCGATAGTTTCTTCACTGCTGGGGTCATCGCACTATCGCCTGATGGATCGAGCTTCCTCTATCGATCGAGCTCAGAACCACACTGGACGCTCACCACCGTCAATGTCGATACCGGCGAGGAGATCAGTTCAGCGGATCACCTCAGCGCGAGCTATGAGATCGTCTTCTCAGACGATGGCAGCCGGGTCTACGTTGGCAACTGGTCGGGGATCATCTATGTATATGACGGCAAGAGCCATCAGCTCGTCGACACTCTCACCCGGGCACAGGGTGGTGGCATCCTTGATGTCGCACCCAACGGGAATCTCGTCGCGACCGCGACGTTCGATAAGGCCGTGCGAATCCAAACACTCGACACACATGAGTTGGCCCTGGAAGTCACGCTCGACGTGAAGGCCGAGAACATCGAATGGCTCAATGAGAACCACCTCATGGTGATCTTGCAGGACGGAAGCGTGCTCGTCTTCACGGTGGATTCAGATGAACTCCAACAGATCGTGCGGTCGCGGTTGACGAGAGGCTTCACCGAGGAGGAATGCGCCAGCTTCAGTATCGACCCGTGTCCGACGCTTGAGGAGATCAGGAACGGCTAGAACGTCTGTTCCGGGATGATGTGTGACCGGTCCGTACCAGGTGTGATGGTGATTCGTCTCATTGGTTCGCAATCAGGCTCTTGACCTGCTTTGGGAAAGAAACGAGAGAACTCCGACGACACAATCCTCGCAGTCGTGGGCGTCACCGATCTTCCCGGAACGAATACCTGCAAACCGCAGATTTAGGGCCGTTGCGCGCTGCGTGCGTGTGTCTTTGACAGATCCTTGACATCGGTTGCGTAGGTTCGAGAGCCATACGCTATGCCTCCCCGGAGGCAGAAGGAGATAGGCTCATGCGAAGAACGCTCACGCTTCTTGCGACGGTCGCGGTTCTGATCGGGTTGGTAGCAGCCCCGGCTTCTGCGGACAAACCCACCGAGTACACGATTGAGTTGTATTTCGAAGAGGGCAGCTCCCCGCTTCCTCTGAACGATCCGTGTACCGGTGAGAGCATGGAGTATTTCGATATTCTGTTGGTGGTCACCGAGCATCAGGGACACTCGAACAACTTGGCTGGTATTGCAAAGGGATATGGAACGACAGGTTCCGGCTATGTCCTGTCGGGCAGCCCGGATACTCTCATGATCAAAGGTGATCCGGCAGATCCAGAACTCGTTGTGTCGACTTTCAACGATATGTGGACGAATCCCGAGACCGGCGACAAGTTCCGTATGCAGCTCGTGTTCGTGTTGAAGGATGGGGTTGTGCAAGTAGACAAGTTCAGCTCTACCTGTGTCGGCGGCCCGACGATAGATCCGCTGCCCTAGACCAGCCAGCAGACATGCAGTGGTCATCGAGGGGCTCTCGCTCTGCGAGCGAGAGCCCCTCGGCGCGGTGTACACATCGGGCTGGGAGGGATGAAGTGTGTGGTTCCGATGCAGATTGCTGCCGAAGGCTTGGTTGGCCTGCCCGAGCGGAAGTACCCAGAGGTGCAGAAGCAGCGCACCCTTGTATGGGTCAAAATTTTGACCTATACTGTTGGTCATGAGCGACACAATCCCGTTTTCTGAAGTGAAGGCCCACCTATCGGAACTTGCCGACCGGGTCGAACGCCAGCACGACCGTATCTTGGTCACTCGTAATGGACGACCGTCCTTTGTCCTGTTGAGCCCCGACGACCTCGAATCTCTCGAAGAATCCCTCGACATCCTCAAAGACGATGAACTGATGGAGTCACTTCGACGCTCACGCAGAGACGCGGAACAAGGCAAGCGGGTTCGTCTCAAGGATCACGTCTGAGGTTGCTGCGTGTACGAGATTGAGATCACGGGTGAGGGTCTCCGCCATCTCAACAAACTTCCTGAGAAGGTGCGCCATGCCGCGCTGGAGTCAATCTTCGGGCCGATCGCCGAGAACCCGAACCGGCTCGGCAAACCGCTGGTCGGTGAACTCGATGGTCTGTGGTCGGCGCGACGTGGCGACTATCGCATCATCTACGAGATCCTTGAAGATGACCAGGTCGTTCTGATCCACCGGGTGCAACACCGTAGAGAGTCATACCGGCCGCGCTGATCGCGCTCAACTGCACGACTGTGCGCGCTCCGCGCGCGAAACGCTGAGAAACCACGCGAAACAGTGAGAGGTGTTGAGTACAAAACCCCAGGTCAGGGCATATATGGCCTGGTCAGGGGGGTGGGGGCGCCGCATTCGCAACGTAGGGGCCACGGGTTCAAATCCCGTCACCTCCACCGTTCAACAGCCCTTGTGTTACAAGGGTCGTTCGCTATTTCAGGGTCGTTGCTCTACAGCTCCAATCCTCGTTCCGCGCGCGTTCTGCGCGCGATCGCGTCGGCGATGTGGTTCGCCCTGGGGATTCTTGGAGACTCTGGCCGGTCCTAGTACGGACCATCCCGAAGTAGAAGCTGTGTGTTGCGCCGTCCTCAGTCCGAAGCGACCAGATCCCTGTGTTCGCGTCCACCAACCCCACGGTGTCAGATGCGGCGAGGGCTTCGCCAGCAAGTGACACGGTCAGGAACATGGACAACGCCGCCACACCGACCGCGATGAATAGCACTCGAATCGAACTTCGGTGAGCTCTCGGCATCGTGACCCGTCCTTCCCACGCGTCGGACCACAAGCTAGGCCTTTCCCAGTTCGCCGGCCGAATTGATTGGTTGCCGACTCGACATCGCGCCTCGATGGGTGCCATTTGTGAACAGATTCGGAACTCGGCTCGTTCCAGGAACGCGCACACCCCAAGAGTCGTTGACCACCCGTACGCTGGACGCTTGGGAGTGCGCATGGAGTTCTTGAGAAGGAGTAAGTGGCTGATACTTGGAGTCGGTGTGATCGTTGTGATCATCGGATTCCTGGCATTCCGGCCAGACAAGCTGTTTGTCGATGACGTTGTCGACGAGTCACTGAGCGATGCATTCGCTTCTCCAGAGACCGCCGTGGTACCGACCACATCGCCGGCACCAGGAACCATGACGACAACGACCGAGCCTGCGGCGGCCGACTCGACCACGACGACAGAGGTAGTTCCCACCACGACACAACCCCAGGGACCGATCGCCCTTGGCGCTGGCGCGTTCTACGGAATCGATCATTCAGCCTCCGGTACCGCAACGATCTATGAGTTCGACGGTGCTCACGTGCTTCGATTTGAGGACGACACAGACATCCAGAACGGGCCCGACCTGTACGTGTGGGTGCTGGCGGACGACACGTACGCCAGTGGAGTGCCGTCCGGGTACATCGACCTCGGCAAGATCAAAGGCAACAGGGGCGGACAGAACTATGAACTACCCGTCGAGTTCGATCCGGACATCCACAGATTCGTGCTCATCTGGTGTGAACGATTCGATGTACCGTTCGCTGCCGCTCCACTTGCCTAAACACGTTCACAAGCGCACCTTCGGCGCGGATGTGTCCTTCGCGGTGTCAGGTACGCTGGATGCATGGCGGCCACACAGCCCGCCTCCAACTTCGCAGATGTCTCCACCTACGCCACTGAGGGCCCGAGCGAGGAAGGCATGCGCTGGGTTGGTCGCGAGTCGGTCCGCATCGCACCGTATCCCGTCAATGCGGCACAGATCGCATACTTCTGCGCAGCAATCGAGGACAGCAACGAGAACTACTGGGACCCTGTTGCGGCAGCCAACAGGCACGGCTCACTCATCTCGCCTCCAGGAATGTTGGTCATGTGGTCGTTCCCTCTGCCTTGGACACCGTATGGGAAACCCGACAGCTCTCCGTTCCTCGGTGTCGAGGTCCCCCTTCCGGGTTCGACCCTCATCAACGTCACCACAGATACGGCCTACCACAGCGTCATGCGGGCGGGTGACTGACCTTCCCCCGCTTCTCCGGACATCTAGCGTGTGGGGTCTGTGGGGCCCCGGAGAGGAGGAACGATGCCTGCACCAATCGGGAGTTCTTTGTGCAGCGGGGGCGCCAACAGCAGGGACTCATCGCATCTCCGGGGGCAGCTCTCCGATGTAGGGGAGCGTTCGGTGCTTCTCGGCGTAATCGAGTCCGTAGCCGACCACCCATACATCCGGGAT
>JBDLIR010000097.1:0-6642 GCA_039714815.1 Actinomycetota bacterium
GACGTGCATGTGCTTTGCGGGAGTGGCAACAACGGCGGCGACGGGTACGTCGCGGCACGCTATCTCTCGCGGCGTGGTGTTGCGGTGACCGTGCACCACAACGGCGTCCCTGCCCCCGACACCGCCGCATGGAGGGCGATGCGTGCAGCACGACGGACCGGCGTGGCTATCAGACCCATCGGCGACGTCGTCGATGGCGGACTCATCATCGACGCGTTGTACGGAACCGGCTTCAGGGGAGAATTGCCTGCCGTGGTCCTGCCGTGGACCGCAACGGACATGCCGACCCTTTCGGTCGATATTCCTTCCGGTGTATCCGGAGATACCGGCACGGCCGCTGGCCCGGCTTTCCGTGCGCAGCGTACGGCGACGTTCCACACGCTCAAGACCGGCCATCTGCTCGGTGAAGGCCCGGACCGGTGCGGCACCGTCGACCTGTACGACATCGGTCTGGTTGGTGGCGAACCAGCGATGTGGCGCTTCACCGACGCGGATGTTGCTGCGTGTGTGCGCCCACGCACTGCACACAAGTGGGCCGTCGGCGCAGTGGCAACGATCGGGGGCATGCCGGGGCTCACCGGAGCCGCATTGCTCGCAGCGAGGGCGGCGATCGCCTCCGGCGCAGGGATGTCTGCGATACTGACGACGTCCGGGACCGCTCAAACATACGAGACGATGGCGCCGGACCTGGTCGCGATCAACGCATGTGATCTCGACGTCTGGGACGACGACGCATCCCGGGTCCTGTCCCACCTCGATCGATTCGGGTCTCTGATCGTTGGCCCCGGTCTCGAACCAGCCAACGGGCGTTTCGTCACGCATCTGGCTCAGGGCTTCCCCGGCACGTTGATTCTCGACGCAGGGGCGCTCAACGCTCTTGAGAGCGTCGAAGTGCTCGCAGACAGAACCGGCGGGACCGTGCTGACGCCCCACGCAGCCGAGTTCGAGCGACTCACGGGTTCGACCCCGTCACCGGGCGCCGTTGAAGACCTGGCTGCCCGCAGCGGCGCGGTTGTCGTGGCGAAGGGCAATCCAACGATCGTGGCAGGCGACGGTCGCCTGGTGATCGTCGACAGCGGCGGTCCAGAGCTTGCCACCATCGGTACCGGGGACGTTCTCGCCGGCATGATCGGAGCGTTCACAGCGTGTGGCATGCCGGTGATCGACGCGGCGGCCACGGGCGCCCACCTGCACGGTGTTGCCGGGCGTTCACTCGCCGAAAGGGAAACGGTGTCCGCGTCCGCTCTTGTGTGGGAGATCGGAGCTACGCTGTCGAGCATCACCTCGAACGTGGTGGATCCGAGGAGAGCGTAGCGACATGAGACCATCGTGGATCGAGATCGACCTGGATGCGATCGAGCACAACGCCCGCGTGATCGCCGCCCACATCGCGCCTGCGGAACTGTGCGCCGTCGTCAAAGCCGATGCGTATGGACATGGTGACATCCCGGTCGCTCGCGCAGCGCTCGAGGGGGGTGCGGGGCTACTCGCGGTAGCACTCGTCGAAGAAGGCGTGCGTCTACGAGAAGCCGATGTCGACGTACCGATACTCGTTCTGTCCGAACCCACACCCTCGGAGGTCGCCTCGATCATCTCGTACGGCCTCGTCCCTACGGCCTACACAACGACGTTCGTCGAACAGATAGCACGAGCCGCGGAGGCTGCCTCTGCGGTGCCGTATCCGGTTCATCTGAAACTCGACTCTGGCATGCATCGCGTCGGCACTCCACCCGTCGACGCCTTCGAGATCGCCCGCAGGATCGACGCCGACGAAAGGCTGACACTCCAGGGCGTCTTCACCCACTTCGCCGTCGCTGATGAAGATGCCGACTACACCCGCCGCCAGAACACAGCGCTCGTGCGTTTCGCCGAAGCCCTCCATGCCGAAGGTATCGAGCCGACATTGCTTCATGCGGCCAACACCGCCGCAGCATTCGATTACGCCGAGACCCGTCACGACATGTGCCGGGTCGGCCTGGGGATCTATGGGCTCAGGCCGACGCCCGAGTCCGGACGCGAGATCGACCTCATCCCTGCGATGAAGGTCGTGAGCCACGTGCGATACGTGCGATCCCTCCCGAGGTCGGCGAGGCCGTCGTACGGGAGGATCCGCATCCTCGAGGGGCCCCACAAAGTGGCGACGATACCGATCGGGTACGCAGACGGTGTGAACAGGAGCCTGTCGCGCTCGGGTGCCGTCCTCATCAACGGCAAGCGCTACCGCTTCGCAGGCCAGATCACGATGGATATGGTGATCGTCGACCTCGGAGACGACGATGCACAGGTCGACGACGAGGTCGTGCTCATCGGAACCCAGGGGGACGATCGCATCACGGTCGAGGAGTGGGCAGGTATCCTCGGCACGATCAACTACGAGGTCGTCTGTCACTTCGGTTCGAGGCTTCCACGACGCTATACGCGGAGCCGGTACGAGGATGGTTGACTCGATAACCGACGTTCCCGGCGTTCTCGTCGGCCACGCAACAGACCTGACCGCTGCAACCGGCGTCACCGTACTGACGTTTGGGGAGCCGAACGTTGCGATCGCCGATGTCCGCGGAGGTGCCCCTGGAACGCGCGAGCTCGGGGTTTTCGGAGACGCCATAAAGCCGGTCACGCTGAACGCATTGATGTTCGCCGGTGGAAGCGCGTTCGGGCTTGGAGCCGCCCAGGGGATCGTGGATGCGATCGAAAAGGAGGGCAGGGGAGCACCCACACCCACCGGTCCTGTCCCGATCGTGGCTGGTGCCATCATCTACGACCTCATGGTTGGCCGCAGCGATGTCCGGCCCGGACCTGCAGATGGTTTGCGTGCCTACGAATCGCGTTCGTCTGAACCTGTTGCCATGGGCCGCGTCGGTGCGGGAACCGGTGCGACCGTCGGCAAGCTCAACGGGATCGAGTCCGCCACGAGAGCAGGGGTCGGATCCGCTTCGGCAACGGTCGAGGGTGCGAGCGTTGGTGCCCTCGTGGTCCTCAACGCCGTCGGTGATGTCTACTCGCTTACAGGAGAGCGGCTCACGGGTTCCGAAGACAGCGACGGGCAATGGTTCAGCGGGCCCGATGGGCTCAACACCACCCTCATCGCGGTGGCAACCGACGCCGATGTCTCCGATCGCAACGAGCTACGCCGGTTCGGCGTGCGTGCTCACGATGGTCTGGCATCAACCGTGAGGCCGTCGCACACGCGTTATGACGGGGATACGGCGTTCGTCGTCTCAACGGCCAAGGTCGCTGTCGACATCGATCTCCTGGCAGAAGCCGTGTTCGATGTCGTCACGAGAGCGATCGCCCGGGCCGTCCAGGGGGAAGCGAGCCCGTGAGCACATCGTTCGGCCACGTTGCAACACTGCGCGACCTCGAGTCGATCGCATCGACATGCACGGCGTGCACTCTGAGCGAGGGCCGGACCAATGTGGTCTTCTCCTCGGGCTCGGTCGATGCGTCGGTCATGGTGGTTGGCGAAGGTCCGGGCCGTGAGGAGGACGAGCAAGGGATCCCGTTCGTCGGCCGGTCTGGCCAGCTTCTCGCGCAACTCCTCGGTGAGATCGGTCTCGATCGTGGGGACGTCTACATCGCCAACGTCGTCAAGTGCAGACCGCCGAACAATCGCGATCCGAGACAGGACGAGATCGATGCGTGCAAACCGTATCTGCGTCGCCAGATCGAACTCGTTGACCCTGCAGTCGTGGTGACGGTGGGGAACTTCTCGTCCAAGTTGCTGCTGGCAACCACCACCGGCATCACCAGGCTGCGAGGTTCGGCGTACGAGTGGTGGGGCCGGTACCTCGTGCCGACGTTCCACCCTGCTGCAGCGCTTCGCGGCGGAGAACAGGTCACCAACCAGATTCGGGCCGATCTGATGCTCGTGCGAGACATCATCGACGGTAGGATTTCACCTGAGGTCGAACCGGACTCCGAACCAGAGCCTGAGTCGCCCACGACACCCGAAGAACCCGTCCAGACACAGCTTTTTGGCCGAGGCCAGCGATGAGACTCGAGATCACAACATCCGAACCGGCCGAGACGGTAGCACTCGGCAGCCGATTTGCCCCGCTGCTCACCGCTGGAGACATCGTGATCCTGTCGGGTCGACTCGGTGCCGGCAAGACGCTCTTCGTATCGGGCGTTGCTGCTGGCCTTGGTATCGTCGAGCGAATCACAAGCCCGACGTTCATCATCGCCCGCATGTATCACAGCGGATTCCTGCCCCTCGTCCACGCCGATGCGTACCGGCTCGGCACGATGGCTGAGTTCTTCGACCTCGAACTGCCAGACGACGGTGCCGACGGCGCCGTGCTGATCGAGTGGGGAGATGCGATCGCCGATAGCCTTCCCACCGACAGGCTCAAGATCCACTTCGAGGGCAGCGGAGATCAGCGAATCATCAGCTTTCACCCGATGGGACAGTGGGAGACGAGGGATCTGGGAGTACTGGCGTGAACATTCTTGCCATCGAAACGGCAACACCCGCCTCGTCCGTCGCCATCGGTTCAGACGGAGACCTCCTCGGTTCGGCGGTGAATGTCGACAGGAGGGGCCACGTCGGGTTCCTGATGCCTGCAATCGACTTCTGTTTCGGCCAGGCCGGATGGGAGCCGCGAGACGTCGACGTTGTCGCGGTGGATGTCGGCCCCGGCCCGTACACGGGTCTGCGTGCGGGCATCGCAACTGCAGAAGCCTTTGCCGCAGCCGTTGGCGCACCGATGGTGACGGTGTCATCGCTTACGGTGATAGCGCTCCGGGCAGCAACCGGGAGGAGGCGCATCTGGCCGCTCGTCGACATGAGAAGAGGCCAGTTCGCCGTTGCGCCGTTCAGGCCGCTTCCCGGCGGTGTGGCGCCGGACGGAGCACCCGAGGTGATCAAGCCCGACGATTTCCGTGCGCTTCTCGAAGCTGGAGGATCCGACAGCCTCGTCGTTGGTGACTGGGAGTCGATGCCGGAGTCGACCTGGACAGGCCTTCACCGGGTACGCAAAGGCAGGCCCCGTTACCCAACGGCTGCGACGATCATCGAGATCGCAACGATGAAGGCAGCCAAAGGGCAGACGACCGATGTCGACGATGTCCGCCCTCTCTACATGCGTGAGGCTGACGTTGAGATCAACTGGAAGGCGTTCCGGTCAGAGGATGCGTGGCCGCGATGACCATCGAGATCCGACCGATGGCGCGCTCAGACATCCCCGCTGTTGCCGAGCTCGAGTCTGAGATATACGACCAGCCATGGCCCCCGCGGGTGTTCTTCGATGAACTGGCCATGGAGAACCGGAGGTACCTGGTCGCGACGGACGATGCAGACCTCATCCTCGGATACTGTGGGCTGCTCATCGTTGAGGAAGATGCCCATGTCACGACTATCGCTGTCGCCCCGAGGTCGCGAGGGCACCACCTCGGCACGAGGCTGATGCTCGAGATGGTCGACGCTGCACTCGATGCGCACACCAGGCATCTCACGCTCGAGGTGAGGGTTTCCAACGACCCGGCCCAGAAGCTCTATGAGCGGTTCGGGTTCGAGCCGGTCGGGCGGCGGAAGAACTACTACAAGGACGAGGACGCACTTGTGATGTGGGCAACAGACATCGACACGGGCGAATACCAGGACCGGGTCGCAGGTATTCGCACCGCTCTTCGGGACGTATCGGTATGAGTGGCCCGATCGTCCTCGGTATCGAGACAAGTTGTGACGAGACCGGCGTCGCGGTCCTCGACGGGATGGATGTGCGCAGTTCGGTGCTTGCAAGCCAGGTCGACATCCACGCCAGGTACGGAGGCGTCGTCCCTGAGGTCGCCGCCAGGGCACACGTCGAAGCGATTCGCCCGCTCGTCCATCAAGCCATGACACAGGCGGGAGTGCACCCCGACGAACTCGATGCTGTTTCCGTGACCCAGGGGCCGGGCCTCGTCGGTGCGTTGATGGTTGGATACGCGTTCGCAAAGTCCTTTGCCTACTCCCTCGGCAAGCCGCTCTATGGCATCGACCACATGGAGGGCCACCTCTTCGCACCCAGGCTTGCGTTCGACGGCTATGAACCGCCCGCGGTCGTGGTGCTCGCAAGCGGCGGGCACAGCCAGATCGTCCATGTGAAGGGCTGGGGCGAGTACGACGTTCTTGGCGGGACCATCGACGACGCTGCAGGCGAGGCATTCGACAAACTCGCGAGGTTCATGGGACTGGGGTATCCGGGAGGGCCGGCGATCGACAGGGACTCCGAAGGGGGAGACCCGACCGCCGTGAAGTTCCCGAGGGCACTACGTGACCGCCCCTTCGACTTCTCGTTCTCTGGCCTCAAGACGTCCGTGGTCACCTATCTCGAGAAGGCCGGATCTGCGGGGGAGTTACCCCCTCGTGCCGACGTGTCCGCTTCGATCCAGGAGGCGATCGTCGATGTCATCGTCGATAAGACGTTCAACGCGGTGGAAGCGACCGGCGTCGACGTCGTCGGTGGCGGCGGGGGAGTGCTTGCGAACCGGAGGCTTCGTGAACGTCTTCAACAGGAGGCCGACAGGCGCGGCGTTGGCCTGTTCGTCCCCGAACCTGCGCTGTGCACGGACAACGGTGCGATGATCGCTTCGGTAGCCGTGGACAAGATGGAACAGGGAATACCGGGCGACCCCCTCACCGGTGACGTAGAACCATCCTCG
>JBDLIR010000098.1:0-6607 GCA_039714815.1 Actinomycetota bacterium
GGGGCGGGCGCGGCAGGGGCGGGCGCAGGCGCTGAATCGCCCTTCATCTCCGCAAGGACGTCGTCAACGGATCTGCCTTCGGCTTTCGCCCTGGCCTCGGCCGCTCTCTTGAGGAGATGATCTGGTAGCTGTGCCATGTCGTCTCCTTACAGCGGTCCTGAGAGGCCGCCATCTTTACGGACCCGCCAGAAGTGGACGGCCATGAAGATGGTGGCGATGAAAGGCAGGAACAGAACGTGGAGAACGTACCACCGAAGCAGCGTGTCCGCGGTGATCTGAACGCCTCCGATCAACGCAAAGCTGACCTGTTCGCCGAATACCGGTGTGTATGCCGCCATGTTCGTGCCGACCGTCACCGCCCAGAGAGCAAGCTGATCCCACGGCAGCAGGTATCCGGTAAACGAAAGGAGCAGCGTGAGGAGCAACAAGATGATTCCGACGACCCAGTTGAACTCGCGCGGCGGCTTGTAGGAACCGTGGTAGAAGACACGGGTCATGTGCAAGAACACCGTGAGCACCATGATGTGAGCACCCCACCGGTGCATGTTGCGCACGAGTTGGCCGAAAGCAACATCCGTTGCGAGCGCCTGGATATCGAAGTAGGCCTGAGGCGAAGTCGGACGGTAGTAGAACATCAAGAAGATGCCCGTAACCGTCAAGAGGATGAACAGGAAGAAACTCAAGCCTCCCAAACACAGGGTGTAGGAGAGCCTGACGCCGTGGCGCTTCACCTTCACCGGATGGAGGTGATAGAGAACGTTGTTCATCACGACGTAGGCACGGTTCCTGGGAGAGTCACTGGAATCTGCTCGCATCGGTGACCCTGGACGGAAGATGGAGTTCCACACCTGGGAGTTCAAGATATGGTCTCCCATACCCGATACGGCGCTCTTGAGGCCTGTCTTTGAGTTGCCGTCAGCCAACTACGTCTCCTCGTCGTCTACCAGCGCACGCCATACGCTACGCCGCTCTTCGTGTCTCTGGTGCCTGAGTCATATTCCCACGGCGCTGCCCCGAACTCTTCGGATTGGTCCGCGACCGATCCGCCGAACTTCCCGATGGTGATCACGTTGGTTGGGCAACGATCGACACACAGCTTGCACCTGGTGCATTCCGTATCGTCAATCATGAAGAGCGCACCGTTCTCCTCTTTGTCATTCGGATCGTCGACACCGAACGTCTCGGTCACGATCTCGGGCGAGAAGAAATGGATGCACTTCCACGGGCAGATGTCGACGCATCCTGCGCACAGGATGCATTCGGCCTCGTCGATGTGGATGAACTGCTTCGGTTTGACGGCGGCCGTCATGTACGCAGTGTCGACGAGCGCAAGCTGGTAATCGTCCCTTATCGGCGGTGTTTCGAGCCAGACTTCCTTTGCCATCAAGGATCCACTCTCAACGGCCGGCCATAGTCAGACACGGGTGCAGGCTTCACGGCGGGAGCCTCCATAGCTCTCCCCTGCCACTTGTACATGATGATCGGTATCAGGAACAGCAGCGCCGTCACGTATCCCGCCGCGATCATGTCCTTGAGCGCTGCAAAGGAGATCGCGACCTCGTTGTTGAGCACCAGGACGGGTGGGATCGTAATCAGGATCTTCTGGGGGGTCCATTCGAGCGTTGACTGGGTCAGCGTGAGGAACTCGTTCGGGATGATCGCAAACAGGATGAACATAAGGCCGGCGAAGAGCACCGCACCGAACATCGCACGTGCCCAGGTGAGGGGACGCTGCCAGATGAAACCGTACGCTGCGCCTGCCATGGAGATGAGCACTCCCCCGACAGCCACGGTCTGAGCAAGCAATACGACCTGCCATCCCCGGGGAGCACCAGGGAAGACCTCCTGGCCGAAAGCGTCAACGTCGGGAGCTAGAGCCATGTGAACGCCGACGCTCGCAACCAACGTGATGATGATTCCGAGCACGATGAGGCCGACACCCACGATGATGTTTCGCCGTCCGTTCACGTCTTTCCCCTCTGCATGGCGAGCAGTGTACGCCGCCTCTGTCGTCTCCGATAGTCAAAGCTGACGCCGACAGTATGGCAACACTCGGGAGCAAGCATCGCACTCAGCGCAGAAACTTTCCGACATATGAAGAATGTCGTCCGCCGTCCGGCTAGAGTTTCGCTCGCCCCGGCTTGGGGCGTGACAGATCAACGCATCAGGAGGGCGCCGCCAGCGTGACGGCCGAGACTTCATCCGAAGAACAGCAGCACAGGGATGCGAGCAGCGCCGGTGCGACTACGGCGCGTCTGCACGTTGTCGTCGCCGCGGCATTCCTCGTCGTAGGCCTCATCGCAGCAAGCGTGTCTGCGCTGCAACTCGTTGTGCCGGACATTGCATCCGGGATCGAATACTTGAGCTACGGGCTGCTCGCACCGGCATCGGGGGTCCTCCTCACCGAGGGGTGGGCACTGCTTGGCCTCCTCGGCCTGTCGTACTTCGCTCTCACGACGATCACCGGGGGACCGGTCAAACGGAAGCTCCTTGCAACGATCTCACTGATGTTGATCTCGATCGGCGCCGTGTCTGGCTCTATCGCCATCATCATCGGGCTCTCGAGCGGAGTGTCGGGTCTGGAGTCGCCGATCTGGGCACGAGCGATCGTAGCTGTTGGCGTTCTCCTTGCAGCACTCTCGCTCACGGCCACAGCCAAAACGAAGGGCGACGCACTCGGAGCAGCCGGTTGGTACCTCGTTGCAGGGCCGATTCTCCTCACGCTGACCTTGCTGGCAGGCCTGATACCGACGCCAGCAGGGTTCATGGGTGTCGTGTTCGGATCATTCGTCAATGCCGGGGTGACGCTGTTCCTGGTGACCGCAGCGGTGGGCCTGATCTACTTCGTGTTCGGGCAGATCAGCGGGGCCGAGAGCGCAGAGGCGCGGCCCGTGGCGACACTCGGGTTCTGGTCGCTCATCCTGATCGGTGCGTTCCTCAACGGTGCCGACCTCATCTACTCGGCCGCACCCAATTGGCTCGAGTCGGTCGCGGTCGCTTTCTCTATCGCAGCGTTCGTGCCGGCGATCGCTATCGCATCTGACATCGGAGTGATGATCAAGGGCTCGGTCGCACAGATCGGTGACCGTGCATCGCTACGGTACGTGACGATTGCGGGGTCGGCACTTGTTGTGGGCACGGCAGCCGTCTTCCTTCGGACGTTCCCTGCAGCCAGCAGCATTTCTCAGTTCACGTCCTGGATCAGCGGACTGGACGTGATCATCGTCGCCGGTGGCGCAAGTTTCGCCATCTTCGGTGCACACAAGGTGCTTGGCGGCGGCAGCCGCTCTGGACCCTCCTTCCACTTCTCGGCGTCCGCCCTCGGGCTCGTGCTCATGGTGGCGGCAACACTCGCTGGAGGAGCAGCAACAGGCTTCTCATGGGCGGCCGGCCCGACAAGCCAGAAGTTCCCTAACTGGGGCCCGGGGTGGGAGGTCACAGCCAATACCGCCGAGCCGTTCGCATGGATCGCAGCGGTTAGCCTGGTGATATTCACGGTCGCCCAGGTCGGGTTCCTGTTCAAGAGCGCGGCATCCGGCGAAGAGGCGATCGCTGCTCCTGACCGCGGCGGGAACTATGATCTCGAATTCTCAGGAGCACCGAAGTACCTCACGTGGAAGAAGCTCGTGCGAGGAGTCGCCTTCGTCTGGATCGCGGCGATCGCTACCACTGTTGTGTTGCCGCTCGTCGACACACCACCCGACGAGTCGACGCTCCTAGCCGACAGGTATCGCACGTACGATGAGGGAACCGCGGCTTTCGCCGGGCGAGATCTGTACATCTCCCAGGGCTGTGCGCAGTGCCACACCCAGGAAGTACGGCCGGTCGCAACCGATGTCGGCCTCGGAGCCGTATCTGTCATCGGTGACTATGCGAATGAGAACCCTGTGCTGCGTGGATCCGTGCGAATCGGCCCGGACCTCTTCCATGTCGCAACACGCGAAGGCTTCGACCCTGAGGCCCTCAAGGCGCATTTGAAGAACCCGCGAGCTGCCAGACCATGGTCGGTGATGCCATCGTATTCGCATCTCTCTGAGGCTGAGATCGATGCACTTGTCAGCTACATCGAGACACTGAGGTAGGGCAATGGACGAACTTCTACAACAGGTGGCCGAGAAACGCGGTATGCCGGCATCGCTGGTGGAGCGCTCTGCCCAGGCAAAGGCAGACAAGACGGGCACGACCCTCGAGGCTGTGCTCCGTGCATGGGCAGGAGAAGCCGGAGAGCAGGAGTCCGCAGAACCGGCAGCGGACGAGGCGTCCCCTGCGCCGGCCATAGAGTCCGACGCTGAAGCCGAATCCTCCGATGGGGAACCTGCTGTTGTGACGACGGACTACCTCGTTCAACTCGCTGCCGATGCCAAGCGGATGCCACCCAGGCTGATATTGACCTCAGCTCAGGCCCGAGCGACCCACTCGGGTGTGTCGCTTGATGACGTGCTCGCCGGGTGGGCAGGTGTTGACCTCGAGGATCTCAAGACACGTGCGTCGGAGCCAGAACCACCGGCTTCTGAGCCAGCCGCTCCAGCACCAGCCCAGTCCGCACCGGAACCACCGCCAGCACCCGCAGCTGCGCCTGTAGCCGTCGCGGCAGCCGCACTCACGATGGACCAGCTGCTCGAGAAGGTCGCCGAAGTCAAGGGCATGCCGGCATCGCTCGCAAAACGCTCGGCAGAGGCCCGATCCAAAAAGACAGGCGAATCCGTAGAAGCCGTACTCCAGGACTGGGCAGGGATCGAACCCGCCGCCGTGTCAGAAGCACCAGCACCCGCCGGGGCCGCACCCGAAGCACCCGCAGCGCCCGCGGCGGTCGAAGACGATGAGTCAGGTGCCGAGGACGTTGAGATCATCGAAGCTACACCGCTCGACGTCTCTGATGTCCCCGAGACAGACGACGAACCGTCAGCCAAGCGCGGTCGCTACCCGATCTGGCTCGCTGCCGCGTTCGTGTTGATCCCGCTTCTGGCGGTTGCCTACATTCTCGTGTCTCCGAACGGGCCCGATTGCGGTTCCGGGGGCCAGCTCGGCGTGGATCCCGTGTCTGGCGAAGCCGTCAACTGCGATGGCAGCGAGTACGGCGTCGTGACCGTGGACAACTTCGCAGCCGGAGGCTCGATCTACCAGCAGTGTGTTGCATGCCACAGCGACAACGGCAGCGGCGGCGTCGGCCCGGCCTTCACCTCCGGGGCGATCCTCGCGACGTTCCCAGCCGGTTCGTGCTCAGATCACATCGAATGGGTTGCAGTGGGGACAAGCGGTTGGCCCGAATCTACCTACGGCGCGACGGAGAAGGCCGTCGGTGGCGCCGGTCTGATGCCCGCCTTCGGTGCATCGCTCACCGAGGACCAGATCGCCCAGGTGGCTCTCTACGAACGCGTGGCGTTCGGAGGTCAGGATCTCGCTGATGCCGAGGCAGACTGCGGATTGGCCTCGAGCGAGGAGATCGCCGGGGAAGCCTCAGGGTCCTAGATACCGCACGACCTTCCGAGCGGTACCCTCACTCCATGTCTTCAACTGTACTTGTCGTCGGCGGCGGCCCGGGCGGCGCCTCCGCAGCGTTCTGGCTCGCACGCAACGGGATCGATGTGCACCTGGTCGAGAAGAAGATGTACCCGCGCGAGAAGGCTTGCGGCGACGGGCTGACTCCGAGGGCGATCAAACAGCTGCTCGACATGGGTTTCGACTTCGACGGGCTTGGACTCCACCGGGTCGAAGGTCTGCGGGCCTATGCAGGTGATCTCAAGATCGAGATGCCGTGGCCTCAGCACACGGAGTTCCCCGATTGGGGTGCCACGATGCGTAGAGCGGATCTCGATGGCACCGTGGCGTCGCTCGCACAGGCTCAAGGTGCGGTGATCGAACAAGGGACAACAGCTACGCCCATCGCTGACGGCGGCACGATCACTGGCGTGACGCTCGCTAATGCCGAAGGTGAGCGCACGGTGACACCGGACTTCGTGGTTGTCGCCGACGGCTCGAACTCGAGGTTCGGGCGCGGTGTCGGGGCGAACCGGAGGAAGGACTTCCCATACGGCCTCGCCGTGCGTGCGTACTACGACAGCCCCGCATCCGACGACCGGTTCATCGAGAGCCAGCTCGATATCCGCGACCGCTTCGGGAAGGCGATGCCGGGATACGGCTGGGTGTTCCCGCTCGGTGACGGGGAGATCAACGTCGGTGCGGGCCTCGTGTCGACGTTCAAGGGATGGAAAGACGTCAATACGTCGAACATCCTCGACGCCTACATCAATGCGCTTCCTGAGCATTGGGAGGTGACCGACGCCACGGGCCACACGAAGCCGATAGGCGGCAAGCTGCCCATGTCACTCTCCGTAGGCCCCAAGATCGGACGCAACTGGGTACTGATCGGTGACGCTGCCGGGGCTGTGAACCCCTTCAACGGTGAGGGAATCGACTACGCGTACGAGACAGGGCGGCTCGCAGCGCTTCACATCGCCGAAGCGGTGTCAGGAGACGAGACCGCGTTGGCTGCTTACGCCCGGGACCTCGAGAGTGCCTACGGCGATTATCACCGCGTGGCGCGGGTCTTCGTCAAGGCGATCGGCAACCCCGCCGTCATGAAGACGCTGACAACGGTTGGCCTGCG
>JBDLIR010000099.1:0-6595 GCA_039714815.1 Actinomycetota bacterium
CCGTCAGGGAGGTGACATCGGACAGCAGACGTTTCGCGATGATGACTTCGATCGACCACAGGAGCGTCGCTGCGAGCATCATCGCCTCACCGATGCCGAACGAGACGTCCGACACACCACCGACGACGAGGAACTGGCCAACGACGAGCAACGCTATCGCCGCAAAGTGAACCGGCCGAACCTTTTCGCGAAGCAGACCAACCGCCAGGATGCCGACCCAGATGATCAAGGTCTTATGGATGAACGCTGCCTGGGTCGACGATGCGCGTGCAAAGCCCTCGAAGAACAGCGCAAAGGCGATCGCACCCCCGAAGACGGCGATGAGCCCGAGTGCGATCCATTGCCGTGGCGATGCTGGCTTCGTTAAACCCTGGCTCGATCCCTTGCGTGTAGCGACAACGGCGATGGCCACGAGCATCGAACCGGCAACGACGTTCTTGAAGGTCGTATAGGTCGTCGGATCGGCGGTTCCCGCCCATGCTCGCAGGCCGTAGCCGTTGATGAACACCGCAAACCCACTGATCACTGCCGTGATGATCGCAAAGATCACTCCCAATCGACGGCTTTCGATTGGATTCATCCGGGATCGAAGATCTTGCATTCACATCACCTCAAGAATAGCTTAGACTATGACTTAGGAATTGTACAGAGCGGTACGGGTCATCGAGTCGCGGTGTTCGAGGCCCACGCTGGAACGGAGTGTGATGTCTGCCCGAATCGTCGACTCATCCGGGTTCGATCTGCTGATTCCTCTCCTGTCGGATCTCGGTTACACGGTAATCGGCCCGACCGTTCACGAAGGGGTAATCGTCTACGACGAGATCGAGGGCCCTGGCGATCTCCCCATCGGGTGGACCGAAGCCACCGAAGCCGGCACGTACGGCCTCGTGGAGCGGGACGACGAAGCATATTTCGGTTTCACGGTCGGTCCGAGAACGCTCAAGACGTACCTGTTCCCACCCAAACACACGCTGCTGACGATCAGACACGTCGACACCGGGCTTGCGTTCGACCCCGAACCGGTCGACCCTCCGCGATACGCCTTCGTTGGCGCGCGAGCATGTGAGATCGCTGCAATGGGGATCCAGGACCGCGTGTTCACGGCGGGCGTCGCCAGCGACCCGTACTACACCGAGGCGCGGAACCGGTCGTTCATCGTCGGAGTCAACTGTTCCGTTGCCGCCGCGACCTGCTTCTGCGACTCGATGGGGACCGGACCCCGCTGTACGACAGGCTATGACATCGTCATGACGGAACTCATGGACGGAGAGCATCACGAGTTCGCTCTCGAGGCCGGGACCGATGCCGGCGAGGATGTCATCAATGCCCTCGAGTCACACGAGGCAACCTCGACCCACCGCGAACAAGTCGACGCGGTCATCGAGAGCACCCGAGCGCACATGGGTCGCTCTTTCCCAAGGGACGAGGCCTACGAGTTGCTCACCAGCAACCTGGAACACCCGATCTGGGACTCGATCGCCGAGCGCTGTCTGAGTTGTACCAGCTGCACGCTTGTGTGCCCGACCTGTTTCTGCTCGACAGTCGAAGACGCCACCGACCTCGAAGGCACTGCAGCACGCACCCGCAGCTGGGATTCGTGCTTCAGCCTCGACTTCACGAACCTCCATGGCCACTCGGTGCGCTCCTCCCCGAGTTCACGGTACCGGCAATGGATGACGCACAAGCTTGCCTACTGGTACGACCAGTTCGGGACCTCCGGATGCGTTGGATGCGGCCGCTGCATCACCTGGTGCCCGGTCGGCATCGACATCACCGCTGAGATCGCCGTACTCAAAGAACAATCAAAGGTGACAACGCCATGAATCTCGACGATCTTCGTGCCTCCAGCCCCCTCCTCTCCAGACTCGACGACCCGAGGTTCGATCTCTTCGAGTCACTGTCCACAGAGCTTGTCCTCGCCCCTGACGAACGCCTCTTCAGGGAGAACGACGAGGCCAGAAGGTTCTTCATCGTCGTACGGGGCATCATCGCCCTCGAGATACCGCGGCCGGCCAAGCCAGACACCACGGTCCAAACGATCGGATCTGGCGAGCTTCTCGGGTTGAGCTGGCGGCTGTCCCCCCACCGATGGATGTGGACAGCCAGGGCGATGGTCGAAACGAAACTCGCCGTCTTCGACGCAGCAGGCATGCGTGCGGCGTGCGAGACGGACCCCGAACTCGACCGCCTGATGTGGGAGATCGTTGCGCGGGAAGCCTCCGAGCGTCTTCACCACGCCCGTATCCAACTCCTTGATCTCTACGGGAGGGGATGACATGGAACCGCTCGCGACAACATCCCCCGAGGCACGAGCAACAGAACCCATGCTCCCCCGCCCGTTCAGGGTCATCTCCAAGAGGTACGAAACGTCCGACACGGTGACCCTCGAGTTCGAAGCGGCAGACGGCGGGCCACCGATGTCCTTCACACCAGGGCAGTTCACCATGATCTATGCGTTCGGAGTCGGCGAGGTGCCGATCTCGATCTCGGGTGACCCGGGAAACCCTGGCACACTTGTCCATACTGTCCGGGCGGTCGGTGCGGTCACCGCCGCTATCTGCGCACTCGAACGCGGAGAGGTTGCAGGTATCAGAGGCCCGTACGGAACCGGGTGGCCCGAGGCCGAGGGCAAGGATCTCCTCATCGTTGCGGGCGGCATCGGCCTGGCCCCGGTGCGTCCCGTGATACTGCGTGCGCTGGCCAACAGGCACCGACACTTCTGCCTCGGCCTTGCGTACGGATCACGGTCCCCGTCGGAGTTGCTGTACCGCGACGAGTTGGTCCGGTGGACCGATGACGAAGACATGAATGTGCAGGTCACCGTCGACAGGGGCGGAGAGGGCTGGCGAGGCGACATCGGCGTCGTGACGCCACTCCTTCAACGCCTCAGATGCACGACGACCGAGACCGTCGCGGTGATCTGTGGGCCCGAGGTGATGATGCGTGTCGTTGCGCGAACACTCCAGGACAGGGGCGTGGCTCCGGAGAACATCTATGTCAGTATCGAGCGGAACATGAAGTGCGGTATCGGACTGTGCGGACACTGCCAGTTCGGATCGGACTTCACCTGCAAGGAAGGACCCGTGTTCCCATACAAGGACGTTGCCTATCGACTCGGGATCGGAGCGGCATGATCGGACCCTCAGGCAAGCCACGCCTGGCAGTGTGGAAATTCGCATCGTGTGATGGATGTCAGCTGACGCTCCTCGACTGTGAGGACGAACTCCTCACGATCGCTGGAGCGGTCGACATCGCGTACTTCCCTGAGGCTTCTCGGGCGATGAAACCCGGCCCGTACGACCTATCGATCGTCGAGGGATCCGTCACGAACAGCCACGACGCCGCACGGATCCATGAGATCAGGGCGATGTCAAAGACACTCATCACGATCGGCGCATGCGCCACCGCAGGCGGCGTTCAGGCGCTCAAGAACTGGGCCGACGTCGATGACTTCATCTCCATCGTGTACGCCCATCCTGAGTTCATCAGTTCGCTCGAGACATCAACGCCGATCACGGACCATGTCGAAGTCGACTTCGAGCTCAGGGGCTGCCCCGTGTCGAAATCGCAGCTGATCGAAGTGATCGACGCGTTCGTCCACGGACGCAAGCCGGTAATACCGACGCACAGCGTGTGCGTTGAATGCAAGCTTCGAGGCACGTCGTGCGTGATGGTCTCCCAGGCAACGCCGTGCATGGGACCGATCACCCAGGCCGGGTGCGGTGCTCTCTGCCCCGCATACAACAGGGGTTGCTACGGATGCTTCGGCCCTGCAGAGCCACCGAACATCGAGTCACTTCGAGAGACCTGGCATGCCCTCGGCGTTGACGATGCATTCCTCGTGCGTGCGCTACGGACCTTCAACGCGTACTCACCAGAGTTCAGAGAGGCGAGTGATGCATATGCCAAGTGAGCGCAGGGAGATCGCGGTCGACTATCTCGCCCGCGTCGAGGGTGAAGGGGCGATGTACCTCAAGATCGATGGAGACGAGGTCACCGACCTCCAGTTCAACATCTTCGAACCGCCGCGGTTCTACGAGGCATTCCTGCGGGAACGCCATTTCGGTGAGGCACCAGATATCACGTCGCGCATCTGCGGGATCTGCCCCGTGGCATACCAGACGAGTGCGGTCAACGCCATGGAGAACGCGGCCGGTGTGATCGTCGATGGGCCGATCAGGGAACTGCGACGCCTCCTGTATCTCGGGGAGTGGATCGAGAGCCACACCCTCCATGTGTACATGCTCCACGCCCCTGACTTCCTCGGGTATCCGAGTGCGATCGAGATGGCTGCGGACCTCCCGGACGCTGTTACGAACGCTCTCCGGCTCAAGAAGCTTGGAAACACGATCATGACACTGGTCGGCGGCAGGGAGATCCACCCCATCAACATGCGGGTTGGGGGGTTCTATCGGTCGCCGACCAAGGGTGAACTGCGCTCGTTGGTCGACGAACTCGAGTGGGCCCTCGAGACAGCCGAAGCGACCGTCTCCCTCGTGGCGGGGTTCGACTTTCCAGGCTTCGACAGAGAGTACGAGTACGTCGCGCTCCATGACCCGGAAGGGTATGCGATCACCAATGGCCGCATAGTGTCGAGCAGCGGGCTCGACATCGACCCGACCGAGTGGCCTGAGCACTTCGAGGAGACCCACGTCGAGTGGTCGAACGCCCTCCACGCCAACATCAAGGGGGGCGGCTCGTACTACGTCGGCCCGATGGCGAGGTTTGCGCTCAACGGTGAACAACTCTCACCCAGGGCGCAGGCTGCCGCAGGCAAGGTCGGCTTGAGTCCCGGTGTCACGAACCCGTTCAAGAGCATCATCGTACGTGCAGTCGAGATCGTTCATGCCTGCGAGACATCGCTTGCGATCATCGAATCGTACGAGCCCCCGGCTCCGCCATTCATCAGTGTGGAACCACGGTCTGCCACCGGTCACGGTGCGAGCGAGGCTCCCCGCGGGCTGCTCTACCACCGGTACGACATCGATGAGAACGGCATGATCGCCGACGCACAGATCGTCCCGCCGACATCCCAGAATCAACGGTCTATCGAGGACGATCTCCGCGAGTACGTCAGGGGCCGCACGCACCTCGAAGACGAGATCCTCCAGTGGCAACTCGAACAGGCCATCCGCAACTACGATCCGTGCATCTCGTGTGCCACGCACTTCCTCGACCTGACGGTCGAAAGGACAGAGCGCCGATGACGAGGCGGCTCATCGGGATCGGCAACCCTGATCGGGGTGACGATGCCGCGGGCTGGGAGGTAGCGAGCAGGGTCACCTCGTGGGACGTGTCCCGTCTCACCGCTGGCTCGCTCAGCCTCATCGATCTGTGGAATGACGACGACGAGGTGGTGATCGTCGATGCAATGAAGTCCGGGGCACCGGCCGGTACCGTCGTACATATCGATGCAATGGCCACCAGCATCCCGAAGGGCACGTTCTCGTCCACACATGCGTTCGGCCCGGCGGCGGTCGTGGAACTCGCACGCACCCTGGACCGGCTTCCTCGTTCCCTCATCGTGTACGGGATCGAAGTTGGTCACGTCGATCATGGAGTATCGATGTCTCCCGACGTTGCAACAGCTGTCGATCGGGTCGCCATGGAGCTTCAGGATGCATGAATCGAGGCTCGTCACCGACATCCTTTCCGCTATCGAGAAGGTTGCGGAGACGAACGACGCCGACTACGTGGAGGCCGTCCGCATCGAGATAGGGGCACTGAGCCACGTCACACCGGACGGGTTCGCCGGCCACTTCACCATGGCATCTCGAGGTACGGTGGCAGAAGCCGCTCGTCTCGACATCACCAAGTCAGAGGATCTCGATGCCCGCGATGCGCTTGATGTTCGACTTGTGTCGATCGTGACAGGAGGCCAGTAGCCATGTGCATAGCTGTCCCAGGTCGCGTCACATCGATCGGCGAATCTACGCCTGCCCTCGTTCCCGGTGAGGTCACGTTCCCCGACCGGACGCTGTCGGTCAACCTCGTGATGGTCCCTGATGTGGCCGTCGGTGACCACGTCATCGTGCACTCGGGGTATGCGATCCGCATCGTCTCTCCGGAAACCGCTGAGGAGGCAACCGCACTCCTGTGCCCCGACACCCGTTCCTCAACGGCTGAGCCAGCCAGCGAGTAGCCGGGTGAGTGGAGGCATCAGCACGTAGATCAACGTGAGGATGCCGAGCACGTTGGAGGCGCTGCGCCGAATTCTGTGCGAGAACGATCGAAAATCGACTGCTGCCGTGAGACAATGGTGACAGGTCAATCCGAGGAAAGGAGAGGATATGACCACAGCTCAACATCCGTCACATATGGGCGTGCGGTGGCATCCCAACCATGAATGGTTGTGGATAGGGCTGTCAGCGATGCTCGTTGCCTTTATGGCCATCGCGATTCTTTGGGTGGCAACTCGTCCCGAGGCTACTGTTGCCCCGGTTCTCGAGTCGGTATCCGGCTTCACGTACGACCACGAGGCCACACCGATCCACATCGCGAGCCCGGGCGTCACGACTGAATACTTCGGGAACAGCGGAGAGCTGTACCCCGCGATCAGCGTGCTCCCAGCCGCAACAGGATTCGCGTACGACCA
>JBDLIR010000100.1:0-6567 GCA_039714815.1 Actinomycetota bacterium
GGCCCGGCCGGGGTCGATCCCCTGGTCACTCAGGCCTGACGCGATTTCGGCTTCAGGCACCCTGCCGAACACGATCGTTCGACAGCGGCTGGCCACGGTCGAGGGCAGGTCGTGCTCGGACTCGGCAACGAGCACGAACGTCGTCGATGCGATCGGTTCCTCGATTGTCTTCAGGAGAGCGTTTGCGGCCTGGTCGTTGAGCATCGACGCCTCTTCGAGGAGGAACACCTTCCGGTCGGCCTCGAGAGGTGAGCGAACAGCACTCGAGACGATCGATCTCGCCTGATCGACGGTTATCGACGTGCGACCCTCCGGTGCAACGAGGATGAGATCAGGGTGCGATCCCTGTTTCGCTCGACGCACGACCTCGGGGTCATCGCCACCGATCAGCGCGGCGGCGAACCTGCGTGCCGCAGTCGCTTTCCCGACGTTCGACGGCCCCACGAACAAGTAGGCCTGGGCGGGAGAGGCAAGCTCGGAAACCAGAAGGTCGAGAACGGCTCCATGTCCTACGAGGTCGGCGAACCGGGTCATGGTTCGATCCGAAGCGCATGGATCGCCTGAGCGACAACATCATCAAGCGGGAGCGAAGCATCGACGACCACGAACCGTCCGGGTTCGGCGGCTGCGAGCGCATCGAATGCGCCAGCCACCTGCCCGTGGAACTCAAGGCTCTCATCGCCGATCCTGTCTCCGACCATCTGTCTCCCGAGTCCCGTTCGCGGGTCGGTGCGCAGCACGACGACCGTGTCAGGCCAGTTCCCACCGATGGCGATGTCGTTGAGCGTTCGCACATCGGCGAGATCGAGACCACGACCTCCGGCCTGGTACGCGAGGGAGGAGTACGCCGACCGGTCCGACAGCACCCACGAACCGGCTTCGAGGGCAGGAAGCACCTTCTCGGCGATGAGTTGAGCCCGTGCGGCGGCGAAGAGGACCGCCTCCGTCATCGCAAGCGGTTGATGATCGCCGGCGAGGAGGATCTCACGGATATGCTCGCCCACATCCGTCCCCCCGGGTTCACGTACACGAACGACATGGTGTCCTCGCTCCTCGAGGTACGCCCCAACGCGGTTCGCGACCGTCGATTTGCCTGCTCCTTCGATCCCCTCGAAGGCGATGTAGCGCCCGCTGTGTGTGCCGTCTTCCATGACCTCAGTTTCGCACGACCGTGAAGTGAGCGGACTCACTTCTTCTTCTTTGCAGGGGCTTTCTTCTTCGTCGCTTTCTTGGCCGAAGCACGCTTCTTCGGAGCGGGCCCCTTGGCGCGTTTCTCTGCGAGGCGGTCCGATGCATGTTCAAGCGTCACGTTCTCGACTGTCTCGGCCTTGCGGAACGAGACATTCGTCTCGCCATCGGTCATGTACAGCCCGAACCGGCCGTCCTTGATCAGAACCTCTTTCCCTGTCACCGGGTCTGTGCCGAGTTCCTTGATCGGTGGCTTGGCGCCTCTGCGCTGTTTGGGCTTGGCCAGGAGTTCTACCGCTCCCTCGAGTGAGATGGAGAAGATCTGGTCTTCGGTTTCGAGGCTCCGCGTCTCTTTCCCCCACTTGACGAACGGCCCGTACCGACCGTTGAGCGCCAGGATCTCCGCATCGTCGTCTGGATGGCTGCCAACGATTCGGGGCAGGCTCAGGAGCTTCACAGCTTCGTCGAGCGAGATGCTGGCTGGCTCCATCGTGTTGAACAACGATGCCATCTTGGGCTTGGCGTCTGAGTCCGGATCGCGCTCGCCGAGTTGCACGTACGGCCCGAACCTTCCGACCTTCACGAACACCTCGCGTCCGGACTCCGGGTCGGTGCCGAGCGATCGCTCGTCGGCGGGTGCGTCCAGGAGTTCCAGGGCCTTCTCCAACGTGAGTTGGTCCGGTGCGACGTCTGGCGGGATCGATGCTCTGCGGTCACCGTGCTGGAGGTACGGCCCGTACTGGCCCGCCCGCGCAACGATCGGCTCCGTGTCGTCGCCCGTGCCTATAGGGAAGGAGTTCACCTCTTTGGGATCGATGCGCTCGAGGGCCTTTTCTGAGACGAGGGACGTGAGGCCCTGCTCACCGTTCCCGTTGTAGAACGCGTCGAGGTAGGGAACCATCTCCTGGTCACCGGAAGCGATCCTGTCGAGATCTTGCTCCATCCGTGCGGTGAAGTCGTAATCGACGTAGTCCGAGAAGTAGCGTTCGAGGAGTCCGACGACGCTGAATGCCCTCCAGGTGGGAATGAGTGCTGTCGCCTGCTTTCTGGCGTACTCGCGATCGATGATCGTTGCGATGATCGACGCGTACGTCGATGGTCTCCCGATACCGAGTTCCTCGAGTCGTTTGATCAGCGACGCTTCAGTGAACCTGGCTGGTGGTTTCGTCCGATGGTCTGCGGGCTGGAGATCCACGAGACCTACCTCGTCACCGTTGGCGACATGTGGCAGATGCGTCTCCTGGTCGTCGAGTGCAGCCTCGGGATCGTCCCTTCCTTCGACATACGCACGGAGGAACCCGGGGAAGGAGATGGTCCGTCCGGACGACTGGAATCGGCATGACCTTCCATCGAACGTTTCGGCTTCGATCTGGACGATCACGCTCTCACCCTTGGCATCCTTCATCTGGGACGCAACGGTGCGCATCCAGATGAGTTCGTACAGTTTCGACTCGTCCGATGTCGGCCCGAAGTTTCGAGCAGCTGCATCCATGTCCTGGAACCGGTCCCCCGCAGGCCTGATCGCCTCATGCGCTTCCTGGGCACCTTTGGCTGTCTTGCCGTACACCCTCGGCTTGGCGGGGAGGAAACTCGACCCGAACCTGTCCGCGACCAGTGACCTGGCTGCCGCAACGGCAGTACCGGACAGGTTCGTCGAGTCGGTGCGCATGTACGTGATGTACCCCGCCTCGTAGAGACGCTGGGCTGCGCTCATCGTCCGCCTTGCCCCGAATCGGAACTTGCGGCTGGCTTCCTGCTGGAGTGTCGACGTACGGAACGGGGCGTACGGGCGACGGGTGTACGGTTTGGCTTCGACGTCTGCCACAGTGAACACCGAGCCCGAAAGACCCTGAGCGAGGCCGATGGCGTCTGCGGGTGTGAGGAGAAGCCTGTCCTTCGTCAATGCGCCATCGGGGCCGAAGTCGGACCCATCCGCGATGCGGACGCCATCGACCGCCTTGAGGGCGGACACGAATTCGGATTCGTCAGAGACAAGGATCGCCTTGAGACTCGAGTAGCCGGCAGACACGTGAGCTATCCGCTCACGTTCGCGTTCGACCAGGATCCTCGTGGCGGGAGATTGCACACGCCCTGCTGACAGACCCCGCGCGACCCTTCGCCACAGCACCGGCGAGAGTTCGAACCCGAAGAGCCTGTCGAGAATGCGACGCGTCTCCTGAGCCTGCACCAGGGGGACATCGAGGTCGCGTGGGTTTGCCGCCGCTTCCTGTATCGCCCGCTGCGTGATCTCGTGGAACACCATCCGGTGAACCGGGACCTTCGGTTTGAGTTCCTCGAGGAGATGCCACGCGATCGCCTCTCCCTCACGGTCCTCATCCGTTGCGAGGTACAGTTCGTCGACACCCTTGAGAAGCTTCTTGAGATGATTCACTTGCTTCTTCGACGAGTCCGTGACGATGTAGATCGGTGCGAACCCGTTCTCAACATCGATACCGAACCGGGTCGACTTCCATAGATCCTTCTTCGACGCCGGCAGTTCGGTTGCACGTGCCGGGATGTCGCGAATGTGACCGACAGACGACTCGACGACGAAGTCATCACCGAGGTATTTGTTGATCGTGCGCGCCTTGGCCGGCGACTCCACGATGACGAGTTTCTTGGTCATGACTTCCGATTCCTAGGCGTCGATGTACACCAATACGGGTATCTGAGTCCCGTGTCAAGGGGTGCGATCTCCGGCAAAGCTAGCCGATATGTGGCGCGAATCCGCCATGGAGGCGTTCAACGACCCGCTCCCATGTGAACTCGCGCAGCACGAATTCCCTGCCCTTCCGGCCCATTTCAGCAGCTCGCACCGGGTCTGTGAGCAGTATTTCGAGCCCCTCGGTGATGTCGGATACGCTCGATACGACGAAGCCTGTTTCGCCGGGTATCACGGTCTCGGGCGATCCGCCGGAATCGCCTGCGAGCACGGGAATCGCGGTCGATGCAGCCTCGAGGAACACCAACCCGAGACCTTCGACCTCGAGGCCTCCCCACCGGGATTTGCACGGCATGCAGAACACATCCATGGAGCGATACAGGCCGGGTAGCTCCGACCAGGGAACGTCTATCTCGAACCTCGCTTTGACACCGAGATCCTGTGCGAGTTTCCGAATGGCGCCTTCCGTACGACCCGCGCCGACGAAGAGCACCTCGACATCCCGGTTGAGTGAAGCCGCGGCCCGCAGCAGACGATCCTGACCCTTGCGCGGGACGAAACGCGAGACACAACCGACGACTGGCACGGGGTTGTCCGGTGCTGCGGGAGGTGGGGTGAACGTGTCGATCTCGACGCCGGCACCGAGGAACTCGACCGGCCGATGCGAGAGCGCCTCGACCTTGCGGGCGGTGAACCTGCTCACAGCGAAGCGCACATCTGCATCCCGAAGCACCTTCCCGAGCGCCTGTCGAGCACCGGGAACGAAGCCGGGGATGGTGATCTCGGCTCCGTGGCTCAAGACACCGAACGGGACACCGAGTTCCTCCCTCAGCCACGGGCCCATCGCCGACAGCGGGTGCGGTGCGCCGAAGAGGATGGCATCCGGCTCGAAATCCTTCCCGGCGTCACGCACGAGTCGGCGCGTTGCGCGGTCTGGAAGCATGTACGACCGGGTTCCGCGCACGACACCGGTTTCGGGGCCATCGACCCGCTCATCGGCCGGTCCTACGACCAGCGTCTCACCGTTCAAGGCATCGAGCAGATTCTTGAGGTACATCTGGATTCCACCGGGTTTCGGCGGAAAGTCGTTCGTGACTACAAGGAGACGCACGCTCACAGACCCATGTGCGGAGCAACGTTGTAGGACGAGAGCATCGCGCCGTCCCCTGCGTACAGCACGGACGTCATCGAAGTGTTGCGAGCAACGGGGAGACGGTGTCGTTCAGAGAACGACAGACCCAGGACGCCGAAGATGTAGGCCCGTATCGCCGCCCCGTGTGAAACCGCACCGATGTCGCCCACCGATGACTCCACCAACAACGCAATGGTCTCAGCCATCCTTCTGCCGGTGGACCCGTACGTCTCTCCATGCCCGCCACGCGGAAGGTCGACATCGTCCACGAAGACCCTGGAGAACAGCGCCGGATCATTTGCCTCGACCTCGGAGTGCGTGAGGTTCTCCCACGATCCGAATGCCATCTCCATGAGTCCGTCGGTATTGACGGGTTCGATCCCGAGCGATCCCGCGATGATCTCCGCTGTGCCTCTGGCTCGCTGAAGCGGCGACGTGTACAACGACTCGACCTTCGGGGCGAATCGGGACGCTGCCATGGCCTGTCCGCGGCCGATGTCGGTCAGCGCACCGTCCGTACGGCCCTGCCAGCGACCCGAAACATTGCCTTCGCTCTGGCCGTGGCGAAAGATCGTCACGGTTCTCCCGTCAGGGGTGAAGTTCATCGACGGCTTCTCGAGATGCGTCGCATCGTTGAACATCGTCAGCTGAAGTTGGCCGGTTTCGCCCACGGTGATGCTGGTGAGCGCGGTGTTCGACGTGACGGTCATCGCCGTTGCCAGGCCCTTGCGGCCGAGCACGTGCGAAAGCAGCGCCCAGATCGCACCGCCGTGGGAGACCACATGTGCATGGTCGCCGTCAGACATCTTCGACACGAGATCGTGGAAAGCCCCGACGATGCGGTCGCCGAACACCGACATCCGCTCGCCGCCGCCAGGTGCAACGTCCTCCCCCGCCAGGAAGGCCTTCATCTGCTCCGGGTACTCCTGCATGATCTGAGAGGACGTCTTCCCCTCCCACGACCCGACGCCGAACTCCCTCCAGGCACTGTCGGTGACGACGGTATCGGAGACCACCGACGCCGTCCGTTTCGCACGATCGAGATCAGACGAGAACACCACATCGGGACGGTGATCTCTGAAACGGCTCGCAAGGCACTCGAGTTGGTCGATACCTGCAGGTGACAAGCCAGTGTCGAGCGACCCCTGCCACACGTGGTTACGGTTCGCGTTCGTCTGTGCGTGTCGTATGAGGGTGATTGTCTTTGCCACGCGACGCTTCCTGAAGGTTGGGCGTAGGCTAGAGCCATGCTCGGAACACCAGTTTTCGCCCAGTCGGGATTCGATCTTCCACAGACAGGTGGGGGCTGGGTCATCTGGCTGCTGCTTTCAGCGGGGATCATCGGCCTCTTCGTCATCATCAACCGAACGAGGAAGCGCTCCTATCGCGACTACATGGACCGCGAGAAACGAGAAGCAGAACTCCGTGCCAACGATCCAGACATGAAGAAGGAAGAGTGAAGAAGGTAGATCGTAAAGGGCAGCCTTCCAACTTCTGACTTCCGCCTTCCGCTTCTCTCCCCCGGCTCTTTGGACGGGGGAGATGTCGAGGAACGAGACAGAGGGGGAAACCAAGTCGTACCACT
>JBDLIR010000101.1:0-6543 GCA_039714815.1 Actinomycetota bacterium
GGTGCCCTGAACCCAGGGTTCGTACGCGCGTATACGCGTCCCCCAGCCCACAGAATGGAAGGTCACCTGAACCCAGGGTTCGTACGCGCGTATACGCGTACTCCAGCCCACAGGATGGGGGGGCACCGTTGCGGGAGGGACGCGCTATGCGGTAACACCGACGAGGCCGACGGCTACCTTCGGGCTGAAGCACGTGGTCTTTTCAGGCAGCACGATCCCGGCTGAGGCCGTTGCCACGATATCTGCCATCGAGAGATCGCCCATGATGGCAACGGCGCTTGCGCCACCGTCGACTTCGGCGTATGCATCGACCTCACGCGTCGCAAAGCCCTGAACCCACAGGTCGAGCGGTTCGATCAGGTGGTGCGTCAGCGTCACAGAACTGATCCTGCTGACGGGATCCTCTGACGGTGATCCGGGGACAGACAACAGTGCAGACACGCCCCGGCCGACGAGCGCGACCGAACCGGGCGGCACTGCATCACCCCGTTCATAGGGCGCGACAGCGACATGCGATGGGAGGGATCCGAGGTCGATGCCGTGACCCCCGATCACGCGATGCTGGGGAACGACGAACAAGCCGGGTGACGCGATGTCGACCACGAGCGCGAGGACCGAGGGCTCGATGCCACTGAGGCTTGCGTGTTGGCGAGCGGCGGCTATGCGATGGTGGCCATCGATCACCACGAACTCTGTCTCTGCCTCCAGGCCGTGGTCGTAGTCAGGTGGTATCGCAGCCACGCTGTGGCGCGCGTCACCGTACGTCACCGCCCGCATCTCGCTCAGCCCTTCGGCGGCGGAGAGCTTCGATCCGTTGCGTGTGGCAACGACGACTGGTTCCAGGAACGCTCCTGCCCTTTCGATGTCGGCGCTACGCGCCGCAACTGCCGAAGCCATAACCGCCTCATGCATGTGGAGCGTCGGCCTGTCGAGATTCAGGATGCCGACAACGCCTCGCAGCGGGTCGGTCCCCTGGCGCTCGATGCGATAGTCGACGAAGGCAGACGGATTCTCCACCATGACGGACCGGTCGAGCATCGCCCTGCACCGGTGCTCACCCCGCAGATACGACCCTTCCTCGTATCCGGCGTGGAGAGCATTCACCGATATAGGATTACGTACGCCCGGCGCACGGTCAGACGAGAGCCTTGTGGGTTCACCGAATTCGGCGATCGCCTCGTCGGTATACACGAGTGCTTGGAATGGATGGAACATGATGAGGACGGATGGTACGACAGACGGGACGCCGTTGGGAACGATCGTGTTCGACCTCGACGGGGTCGTCTATGTCGATTCGCATGCCGTTCCCGGCGCCGGAGAGGCGCTGCGTGCCATTGCAGACGCCGGTTGGCACATCGTGTTCGCAACCAACAACTCGACGCGTTCCGCAACGACCGTGCTGGAACACATCGAGCAACGCACGGGATTCAGATCGCCCACAGCCGATGTCGTCACATCCGCCATGGCGGCGGCGGGCCTGGCCCGTGAGGCACACGAGCGGGTATTCGTCGTCGGCGAGCCCGGCCTGCGCCAGACGCTCGAGAACGCCGGACTGACCGTCGTTGAGGACGCAACGCCAGATTGCGTCATCGTCGGTCTCGACAGGGACATCTCCTACGGGAAGATCGATGTCGCATCCAGGCTGATCAGGGATGGTGCGGCATTCATCGCCACGAACACCGACGCCACGTTTCCGACCCAGACCGGTGCGGCACCCGGAGCCGGGTCGATCGTCTCTGCCATTGCAACTGCAAGCGGCATCGATCCCGTCGCATGCGGCAAGCCGCACGTCCCCATGCTGGCGATGGTTCGTGAGAAGATCAGGGGCGACTCGGTGTGGGTGGTGGGAGACAGGCCGGAAACCGACCTTGCACTGGCACGCAGGGCCGGCTGGAAGGCGGTGCTCGTACTCAGCGGCGTCACGACATCTACGACTCCGATCAAGCCGGACCATGCCCCTCACCACACACTTCAGTCGATCGCCGACCTTCCAGCCCTGCTGTCGATGTGAACGCGACAGCGACCACAGATGGGGGATAATGCGCACATGACGGACAAACCCACCGATCCAGAGATCCACGACACCGACGCCGATCTCGAGAAGCTCGAGGCGGCCGACCCGGCCGATGCGCCAGAGGTCGCGGAAGACCTCGCCGACAGACTCACCAGGGAACTCGACGCAACGCCGGGCTCGGGACCGTCCGTTCCTGAGGTTCCATCCTGACCAGGCGAAGGCTCGACGCCGAACTCGTCCGACGAAAGATCGTGGAAAGCCGCACAGAGGCACGCCGCGCGATCGAGGCAGGTCTCGTGCGCGTCAACGCAAACGCTGCTCCCAAGCCATCGACGCTGGTCTCACCCCAGGACGCTGTGCATCTCGAAGCAAAACCCGAGCCCTTCGTCAGTCGTGCGGGGAAGAAACTCGACGCGGCGCTCGACTCGTTCGCAATACCGGTAACGGGACGGCGTGCCATCGACGTCGGAGCCTCCACCGGCGGGTTCACCGATTGCCTGCTCCAGAGAGGCATCGCCAGCGTCGTCGCGCTCGACGTCGGCTATGGACAGCTGCACTGGCGCATACGCAGCGAGCCGAACGTTGCGGTCATCGAGCGCACGAACATCCGCCACGTTGACGTCGGGACGATCGGAGCGCCGTTCGATCTCGTCGTAGCGGACCTCTCGTTCATCTCGCTCACCACCGTGTCGCATGCCTTGAATGCCCTCGGTGGTGACAGTTCGGACTGGGTCCTTCTCATCAAGCCGCAGTTCGAGGCAGGGAGAGACAGGGTCGGAAAGGGAGGCATCGTTCGTGACCCTGTTGTGCGATACGATGTGGTCCATGACGTGGTGTCGCACTTTCAGTCCGCCGGCCTCGGGTTGCATGGCATCATCGAGTCCCCGATCACCGGCACCACGGGGAACACCGAGTATGTGGCGTGGTTCACGCGACAACCCGGTACCGTGCACGACGACGTCGTTGCAAAGCTCACCAAAGGAGTGACTCTGTGAAACGGGTACGGATCGTCGTTCGCAACGACAAACCGCACGCGAACGAGATAGCGCGAGAGGTCATCTCGATGCTCGACGAACGCTCCGTCGAAGCTGCCTACGACCTGCCAGATCCAGAAGCGATCGTCGCTATCGGTGGAGACGGCACAGTGCTCGCTGCGGCATCTGCAGCACTCGACCTCGGTGTCCCGCTGTGCGGGGTCAACGTCGGGCGGGTCGGCTATCTCGCCGAGTTCGAGCCTCCCGAGATCAGCGACCTCGCGACAGCCATTGCGGACGACTCTTACAACGTGATGTACCACAACACCGTCGCTGTCCGATCCGGCGACAGGTCCGCTCTTGCGATCAACGACATCGTCGTCGAGAAGGTCATCAGTCAGCGCATCATCGAGGTCGCCGTCCAGGTGAACGGCAGGGACCTCGCGTCCTACCGTACGGACGGGATCATCGTGGCATCCCCGCTCGGATCGACGGCTTACTCGCTCTCTGCCGGGGGACCCGTGGTTGATCCGTCCCTCGATGCGCTGATCATGACGCCGATCGCACCCCACAGCCTGCTCACCCGTCCGGTCGTCCTCGCACCCGACGCCGTCGTCACGCTGCGTGTACTCGTCGATCGCCCTGCACGGATCAACGTCGATGGCCGTGAACTCTGCGTGCTGCCGTCTGCGCAGGAGATCACGATCCAACGCGGCCCCTCGAAGGTCGGGTTCTTGAGCCTCGGCAGACACCCTTTCCCCGAAGCTGTCCGCGACCAGTTCGGCCTCGGCGATGCTGGATGAGATCCATGCACGCAACGTCGGCCTCATCGCCGACGCTGTGCTCACACCCGGGGCTGGCCTGACCGTCATCACCGGAGAAACCGGAACGGGCAAGACGCTCATGCTCGGTGCCCTCCGGCTCGTGAGTGGAGGCCCGGCATCGAAAGGAACCATCGGGCCGCACGAAGACACCGCCGAGGTCGGCGCTCGCTTCTTCGACGATGCAGGAGACGAGTTCGTGGTGCGCCGGGTTGTAACGGGGGCACGATCGCGTGCCTATCTCAACGGTGTGCCTGCTACGGCCGCTGAGGTCGCTGCCACCGTTGGGCCGCTCGTGAGCATCGTCGGCCAGCACGACAAGCACACGTTGTCGACGTCCGCCGGTGTGCGCACGCTCGTCGACGCGATGTTCACCGACCAGCAACTCCTGACACGGTCGGCGTACACAGAGGCGTATCGAGATCTTCGTTCGATCGAGGCCGAGATGGACGTCATCGGAACCGACCGCAGGGGGCTCGAACGCGAACTCGAGATGACACGATTCCAGATCGCCGAGATCCAGGACGCAGCGTTCAACGTTGGAGATGAAGAGCATCTCCGCAAGCGCCTCGCCCGCTTACGCAATGCTGAAGAGATCTCAACGGACGTGGCGGTAGCTGCTGCTGCGGTTGGAGATGTGGGAGCCGATCAGGCGATCAGGAACGCCATTGCCGCGCTCGACCGGGTCTCACGGCTCGACCCGGACACCGGCCAGATTCGCGAGCGGCTCATCGAGGCTGCGACGGACATCAGTGAGATCGCTGCGGACATCGCCCGCTATGCGGAAACTGTCGAAGCGGACCCGCATGCTCTCGCGACGGATGAACAACGTCTCGCCGACCTGTCCGCCCTCAAGCGCAAGTACGGAGACACGATCGCCGACATCGATGCGTTCGCCAAATCAGCGGAGCAACGGGCTGAGACGATCGAAGGGTCCCTCGTCGCAGCAGACACCCTCGGTCAGCGCCACACCAGGGCGACCAGCGACCTCACCGCAGCAGCAGCGGAACTCACCGACCTGCGCACCGGCCTCGCCGCTCGAGCTTCAAGCATCGCCGTGGAGCACCTCAGAGATCTCGGCTTCGCACGGCCTGTCGTCCACATCGCCATCGACCCGAAGATACCGGGTGCGACAGGTGCGGACCGGTTCAGCGTCATGTTCGCATCTGACGATTCTCTCGCACCTGCACCGATCGGCTCGATCGCGTCCGGCGGCGAACTCTCGCGGCTCGTTCTCGCACTGACGCTTGCGTGTGGCGTGGCAGATTCCAACGTCGTCGCATTCGATGAGATCGATGCGGGCGTCGGCGGATCCACTGCCCTGGCAATGGGGGAGAAGTTGGCATCGCTCGCACGTACCCGGCAGGTCCTCTGTGTGACCCACCTGCCCCAGGTTGCAGCGCACGGCGACCACCACTTCACCGTTGTGAGGAACGGCACGACAGCGACGATCACACCGCTGCGAGGGCCCGATCGCACGGCGGAGATCTCACGCATGCTCGCGGGCATGCAGGGTTCCGACACCGCCATGGGCCATGCCGAGGAGTTGCTCGGTCGTGCAGCTGCGTCGAGGGATGACATGGGTGTAGTTTGACGATCGTCCAAGCCTGGTATCATCGGGTCTTCCCAGGCGGAGGACGCACGTGACCAAGCACGTATTCGTGACCGGCGGGGTGACATCGAGCCTTGGCAAAGGCATCACCTCGGCATCGCTTGGACGACTCCTCAAATCCCGGGGGTACCGTGTCGTCCTTCAGAAGCTCGACCCGTACATCAACGTCGACCCAGGGACCATGAACCCGTTCGAGCACGGTGAGGTGTACGTCACAGACGATGGCGGTGAGACGGACCTCGACCTCGGGCACTATGAACGTTTCGTCGGAGAGAGTCTCAGCCGAGACTCGAACGTCACGACAGGTTCGATCTATCAGTCGGTCATCCGCAAGGAACGCCGCGGCGACTATCTCGGCGCAACCGTCCAGGTGATCCCCCACATCACCAACGAGATCAAGTCGAGGATCCGGAAACTGGGCCAGCGCAACGACGTCGACGTAGTCATCACCGAGGTCGGTGGAACGGTGGGGGACATCGAATCTCTTCCGTTCCTCGAGGCGATCCGCCAGGTGCGCAAGGACATCGGCGATGAGAACGTCTGCTACATCCATGTCACCCTCGTCCCGTACCTGTCCACGAGCGAGGAACTCAAGACGAAGCCGACACAGCACTCGGTTGCTGAACTCCGCTCCAGAGGCATCCTCCCCGAGATCATCGTCGTGCGCTCCGATCGGCCGATCGATGACAGTGCCAGACGCAAGATCAGCCTGTTCTGCGACGTTGAAGCTGACGCGGTGATCAACGCAATCGACGTGCCGAACATCTATGCGGTACCTCTCGCCCTTCACGAAGCCGGCCTCGACAAGGTCGTGTGCAGGGAACTCGAGCTCGAAAGCCCGGAACCCGACCTGCGGGCATGGGACGAAATGGTCACGGCGATGGCTGCGCCAAAAGGTGATGTGACGATCGGAGTCGTCGGCAAGTACGTGGACCTCCCTGATGCCTACCTTTCGGTGGTTGAAGCCCTTCGCCACGCAGGTCGAACGTCCAGGGTCAATGTCAACGTCAGATGGATCGCAGCGGAGAACATCGACGGCATGCTCGTCGATTCCTACCTCGAAGATCTCGACGGCATCCTCGTCCCTGGGGGCTTCGGCATCAGAGGCATCGAAGGCAAGAT
>JBDLIR010000102.1:0-6470 GCA_039714815.1 Actinomycetota bacterium
GGTTCGACGCCCACGGCGATTTCCACACCTGGGAGACCACGCAATCGTGCTTCTTGGGCGGAATGCCCCTCGCGATGCTGACCGGGCGCGGCGAACAAACGATCGTCGCTGGCACCGGCCTGCGACCGTTGCCCGACGACCGCGTCGTGCTCGTGGACGCCAGAGATCTCGACGAAGGAGAAGACGCCGCCGTCGCCGCCTCCGGGATGAAAGTGCTTTCTGTCGACGACGTGGCAGGTGAGACACCACGATCGGGGCCGATCTACGTCCATGTCGACCTCGACGTCGTTGATCCCGACGATCTCCCCGCAATGAACTATCCAGCGCCGGGCGGGCCACGGGCCGAATCCGTGCGAGCTGCCGTCGAACATCTGGCCTCGACGGGTCGGGTCGTCGCAGCATCGGTCTCTTCCTGGAATCCCCAATTGCCGGATGCTGACCGCGCGTCGGCGGTGACTCGATCGATCATGGGCGCGTTCCTGGACCGGGCCGATGAGAACTCGCTGGAGTAGCGTGAGCCGAGTGGAATCCGGGGTCGGTTCATGGGGCACTGCACCTCTGATCCTTCCCTTCGACGCCCGAACGTGCGGCGGAAACGGAGCGGTAGGATGCCTCGTGGACGTGGAAGAGATGCAATGAGCGGATCTGTCGAGGAACTGATTCTGTGGACCTCCTCGAACATGCCTCTGCTGCGGTCCATCGGTAGCGAGTTCTCCGAAACCAAGCCGTTCGATGGACTCCGGATAGGTGTGTCCTTGCATCTCGAGGCCAAGACGGCAGTACTCCTCGAGACGCTCCAACAGGGCGGAGCAACCGTCGTGGCGGCAGGCAATTATGGCACGACACAAGAGGACATCGTCACGTATCTCACCGACCGTGGGATCGATGCGAGAGGGAGCCGATTCGACGATCTCGAGACACACCTCGGCGTTGTCGCATCCGTCGTCGACACGTCCCCGGATCTGTTGCTCGACAACGGTGCCGATCTGGTGAGCCTCGCACTTTCGAACTCTGTGAACGTTCTCGGAGGCACCGAGGAGACGACGTCCGGGCACATGCGGCTCAAGGGTGAGTTCAAGGATCGCGTGGACTTCCCGATGATCGTGATCAACGACTCACCGCTGAAGGCCATCGCGGAGAACAAGCACGCCGTGGGCCAGTCGGTCTACGAGTCGTTCTGCCGTCTCACGAATCTCATGCCTCAGGGGAAGCGGTTCCTCGTCGTCGGGTACGGCTGGTGTGGACAGGGTGTGGCCCACTACGCAAGGGCCAACGGTGCCCACGTGCGGGTTGCAGAAGTAGACGAGATTCGCAGACTCGAGGCCGCCCTCGACGGTTTCCGGGTTGGCAAGGTCCGCGAGCTCATCGAGGATACTGACGTGGTGATCACCGTTACAGGCGTCGCTGACGTGATCGATGCCGAGGCGATCGCCACAGCGCCAAGCGGTGTCCTCATGGCGAACGCGGGACACTTCCCGACGGAGATCGACGTCGCGCACATCGAGGCCCATTCGGAGGAGAGTGTCTCGCTCGGTGAAGCAGTCACACGCCATCACCTTGCAGATGGGCGCTTCATCGACCTTGTCACGGGAGGTCGCATGCTGAACCTTGCCGGACCTCATCCGAAGGGGAATTCGATCGAGTCGATGGATCTTGGCTTCGCTATGCAGGCCAGGTCATTGGAGCGGGTGGCCCGAGATCACGCAGATCTTCCGTCGGGCCCTCTCCCGGTACCCGACGACATCAACCGCAGCTTGGCCACCGCGTTCGTCGAGGCGATGCAGAACTGGAGGGGCGTCCGCCGAGACGGGCAACCCAAGCTCGGTTCATGAACAGCAGCGCCGCGAACACTCATGAGCCAACATGTGTCATCATGCCGTGATGACCGGCAGAACCTTCGTCTCGTGACAGAAACCGATCCCATCGTCGCCGACGATCTCGAACTCATCGGCGAGTTCCAGACCGGAAGAGTCGCTACGATCGCCGGCGGCCATGCCGTCCATGACACCTTCACGGCCTTCCTTCCCCCACTCCTGCCGCACTTCGTGGAGAACCTGTCACTGTCGAACACGGCCGCGGGTGCATTGGCATCGTTCCTCCAGCTTCCTTCGCTCCTGCAACCGATCATCGGGCACCTCTCCGACAGAACCACTCTTCGCTGGATCGTGATCCTCGGTCCCGGTGTCACAGGGACCGCGATGAGCTTCCTCGGCTGGACACCCGGTTACTTTGCCTTGGCGATGCTGCTCCTCGTCGCCGGCGTGAGCGTCGCGGCGTTCCACGCCACTGCTCCGGTTGCCATCGGATACCTATCGGGGCAGCGTCTCGGTAGGGGAATGGGCTTCTGGATGGTCGGAGGCGAGCTGGGTCGGACGTTGGGTCCGCTGGTTGTTGTGAGCGCGCTGGCTGTCATGTCGATGAGATCTATGGCATCCCTCTCACTCGTCGCAATAGCGACTTCGGTCTTCCTGTACCTCCGATTGCGTGATGTCCCATTGCGAACGCGCGGTGACGGGGAACAGGTGCCATGGAGGACTGCGGTCAGGGCGATGCGCAACGTCATGCTGCTCTTGGCCGCACTCGTGTCCCTTCGCAGCATGATGGTGATGTCCACGACGATCTTCCTCCCGCTGTATCTCACAGAAGAGGGAGCGAGCCTCTGGCTGGCCGGTGCGGCGCTCTCGATCGTCGAGGCTGCAGGAATCGCCGGAGCCTTCGCCGGCGGTTGGATAAGCGATCACGTCGGACGGCGCGCAGTGATGATCCTCGGGCAGATCGTCGCCCCGATCGCGCTCATAGCGTTTCTTGCCGCTGACGGCTGGGTGCAAGTAGCGATCCTGCCGATCATCGGATTCTCACTCCTCGCCGTGCCCCCTGTGTTGATGGCCCTCGTCCAGGAAGAGTTCCCGGAAAGCAGAGCTCTCGCCAACGGCGTCTACCTGTCCATGAACTTTGCGATTCGTTCGGTGGCAGCGGTCGCGTACGGCATCGTCGGTGACGCGTTCGGCCTGTCGACGTCCATGTACATCGCAGCCGCGGCGATGTTCATCGGCCTCCCGCTCATCTGGGTGATCTTGCCCAACAAGCGATCCGGCGCCCCGAGATCCTGATCGACACGCAGGAGCACTTGTTCATGGGCGCTAGACGATCTCGCCCGCGTCGAACGTGAGCACGACGGCGCGGGAGGCAGCCAGAAGCATCAGAGCCCCGTCGTTGATCGAGTACTCGACGACCATCTCCAACGCACGATGGAAGGCGATCTCCTGCTCCATGCCTTCGGCGCACGCCATCCGTGTCATCGCGATCGGTCGGAAGCTGAGGCTCTTTCCCTCGAGTTTGTACGATCCAAAGAATCGGTTGCACCCCGAGAAGCCGCTGACCCGCGGTTCATCCCCGTCCGACAGCGTCATGTGCAACTCCTGACCATCTGCACCGCGCGTTGCCGACCTTCCGTCGATCTCAGTGAGCTTCCAGTATGTCTTCGTGATTCCTGTCGACACGTTCACCGATCCGGTCCCTTGCGATCCTCGATTCTCAGCCCTCTGCTCATCCGTGTCAAAGCGGACCATCAGCAGAACGTACACTCGCCGACGCATCGAAGAAGCTGGCACCCACCGTTCGAGCGAAGCTGATCGGATCCTTCACGTCTGAATGATCCTCGACCGATCGCGGATGTTCTACGGGAGTCTCACGTGAGAAGGACGCAGATCACCGATGCTTCCGACGCCGAGCAGCTTCATCGTTCGTTCGATGTCCGCAGCAAGGATGTCGACAACTCGCTGCACTCCGTCCTCGCCGCCCGCCATGAGTCCGTAGAGATACGCCCTGCCGACGAACGCCGCCTTCGCTCCCAGCGCGACCGCTGCCACGATGTCACCCCCGTTCATGATCCCGCCATCCACGAACACCTCCGCATCGGCACCGACCTCTTCCACCATCGGCTGGATCAGCAGCAACGGCACAGGGGAGCGATCGAGCTGGCGACCACCGTGGTTCGACACGATCACTGCGTCTGCACCGATGTCGACGACCCGTCTGGCATCATCGACCGTCTGGACACCCTTGACGACGATCGGGCCATCCCACTTCTCACGCAGCCAAGCAAGGTCGTCGAAGTTCAGCGCCGGATCGAACAGCCGATCAGCCGAGTCGGCCACGTTCCCACCGAGCGAGTCGAGCGATGCGAACCTCAACGGCTCCGTTGTCAGGAAGTTGAACCACCAGTTCGGGTGCAGCGCCCCCTCCAACACGGTTCTCATGGTCACCGACGGGGGAACCGTGAGGCCGTTCCTCACATCTCGAAGCCGAGCGCCGCCGACAGGCAGGTCGACCGTCAGCACCAACGTCCGGAAGCCGCTGTCGCGTGCCCTGTCCACCAGCGAGTAGGAGAACTCTCGATCACGCCACACGTACAGCTGGAACCATCGGTCGGCTTCCGGTGCTGCTGCAGCAACCTCCTCAGGGGTCGTCGTTCCGACGGTTGACAGGGCATACGGGACGCCTGCCCCCTGCGCAACCCGCGCAACGGCCGACTCGCCTTCGTGATTCATCATGCGCGTGTAGCCGGTGGGAGCGAAACCGAACGGGTAAGCGACAGGTTGTCCCAGGATCGTCGTCGATGTGTCCGCCCGGGATACATCTCTGAGCACGTTGGGCTGGAACTCGATACTCCTGAACAATCCGCGCGATCGATCGAGGCTTATCTCATCTTCCGCGGCGCCGTCGACATAGTCGAAGACGGCCCGGGGTGTCCTCCGCCTGGCCCTCCTCCGAAGGTCACCGATGCTCGCTGCACGGTTCATGCGTCGCTGCCGCCTCGTTCCTTCTCGGGGTGTCGATCCGAGCAGTTCAACGAGGTACTTCCAGCTCGGCATCTGTCGCTTCGTCATTCGACAATCATCCCACGTTCGGCTGCCTGTCGGTCGGGGGGATGCTGAAGAATCCATGTGTGCATCGCTATTCCGCTCGCGACACCGACATTGATCGACCGCGTCGATCCGTACTGAGTGATATGGACGATTCCCGTGCACGCCTCCACCATGTCGTCGGAGAGACCCGGCCCCTCCTGGCCCAGCACGAGCACACACGGATCGGGGAGGGGAGTGGCCTCGATCGGCGTGGAACCATTCCGAATATCGATACCGATCAAAGGAATCCCCGTCTCCACAGCCCATCGTGCGAAATCACCGACCGACTCGTGGTACTCGATGTGCTGATACCGGTCGGTGACCATGGCACCCCGCTTGTTCCAGCGTCGCTTCCCGACGATGTGAACCGTGTGGGCGAGGAAGGCGTTGGCGTTGCGTACGATCGTGCCGATGTTGAAGTCGTGCTGGTAGTTCTCGATGGCAACGTGAAACCCATGACGGCGCACATCGAGATCCGCAACGATCGCCTCCCGTGTCCAATAGCGGTACCGGTCGAGCACGTTGCGCCGGTCTCCATGCTCGAGGAGCTCGGAGTCATAGTGGTCGGCTGACGGCCACGGAAGGGGGTGTGGCCCGACGCCGATCTCACGTTCGTCAGGCATCAGACCCGAGCTCGATGCCAGACATGGCTTCCAGAGCTTTCACGAGGGCGTGGTTGCCTTCGGATCCGAGGCCGCGCTCCTGAAGAGCTCGATAGAACTGGAATACGAGCGAGGTCGCAGGAAGCGGCGCACCGAGGTCGTCGCCAGCTTCGAGGACGAGCCTGAGATCCTTCTGCTGGAGATCTATCGTGAATCCCGGACGCCAATCCCTCTCGATCATCTGCGGACCGCGGTTCGACAGCATCCAGGATCCGGCCGCACCACTCTCCACGGCTCTGAGGGTGGTCTCCAGATCGAGACCGCCTGCTTCGGCCAGCAGCAACGCCTCGCTGACTCCAAGCTGTGTGACGACAACAAGAATCTGGTTCACCGCCTTCACAAGCTGACCCGAGCCGGTGGGTCCGACATGTGTGATGGTCTGACCCACGGACTCCATGTACGGCATGGCACGGGTCAGCTGCTCGCGGTCTCCACCGACCATGATGCTCAATGTGCCGTTGGCTGCACCCTCTGACCCTCCGGACACCGGTGCGTCCAACCAGTGGCCCCCGATGTCGTCGATCATGGCCGCGAATCGCTTGGTTGCTGCGGGCGAGATCGTCGAGTGGTCGATCACCAGGCCGCCCGGTTGCAGCGCGGAGGCAACACCCTCCTCACCGAAAACGACAGCATTCACGTCCGCGGTGTCCGAAACACACACCATCACGACCGCACAACGCCTCGCAACATCCGCAGGAGACCCGGCCCTCTCCGCTCCTGCCTCGACAACATCATCTGCCTTGGCGGGCGTCCGATTCCACACGACCACCGAGTGGCCGTCCTCGACGAGGTTCAACGCCATCGCGTTTCCCATGATGCCCAACCCGATGAACCCGATCGCCTCCATTGTCCTCTCCTATGCAGTCACCGTCTGTGGCTCCCGACCGTAGTACCGCACCAG
>JBDLIR010000103.1:0-6436 GCA_039714815.1 Actinomycetota bacterium
GTCGACAGCCGACAGCTGACAGCCGTCAGACAGACTGTTGCGCTCTCAGATCGCTCGCGGGATCGTTTTCTGACTGTGAAACCGTGAACCGTGAACGACTCACTTCTTCTGTCTGTGAACTCCACGGGTAGCTGAATGGCTGGCGCGCGCGTCGCTAGCCTTGCGGGCATGAACTACTCCCCTGAACCCATTGATTGGGTCGCCAATCCCCGCGCCCGTTCCATTGATTCCAGTACGGCAGTTGAGTCCGTGTTTCCTGCCGATGTCTTCTCTCGGACTCAGCGGTTTCATCGGCAGATTCCGGGGTATCACCCGAGCCCGCTGCGCAATCTTTCGAACCTGGCTGCGATGCTCGGGGTCGGCGGTATCTGGGTCAAGGACGAATCGATGCGTCTCGACCTCAACTCGTTCAAGGTGCTCGGTGGATCGTTCGCCATCTACGAGTTCATCAAGTCGAAGCTCGGCATGGAGGATGAGGACCTCACGTTCGAGGAACTCGTCTCCGAGTCGACCAGGGCGAAGATCGGGGACATCACCTTTGCAACCGCAACCGACGGCAACCACGGGAGAGGGGTGGCGTGGGGCGCTTCCAAGCTCAACTGCGAAGCGGTCATCTACGTCCACAAGGACACCTCGATCCCCCGTATCCGTGCCATAGAGAGCTATGGGGCGGAGGTTCGCGTCGTCGACGGTAACTATGACGCTGCTGTCCGTCAGGCATCCGTCGATGCAGAGGCAAACGGCTGGCAAGTGATCTCGGATACATCCTGGCCCGGGTACACCGACATCCCACGGTGGGTCATGCAGGGGTACTCCACGCTCCTGTCAGAAACACAGGAACAGCTCGCCGGTACCGGCATCATCAAGCCAACCCATGTCTTCGTCCAGGCCGGCGTTGGATCCCTTGCCGCTGCGACATCCGGGTTCTACAGCAGCCGGTTCGGAGCCGACCGCCCGACGATCGTCGTGGTCGAACCAACAGAGGCACAGTGCCTTCTCGAGTCTGCGAGGATCGGCGACGGTGAACCGCACTCCGTCCACGGCGATCTTCAGACGATCATGGCCGGCCTCGCCTGTGGCGAACCGAACCCGATCGCGTGGGATGTGCTGTGGGATACGGTGGACGCTTTCGCTGCCTGCCCCGACTATGTCGCGGCCAAGGGCATGCGTGTGTACGCCATTCCCCTCGCCGGCGATCCGTTCATCGTCTCGGGAGAGTCCGGTGCGGTCACGCTCGGAGCGTTGATGTATCTGGCCGAGTTCCCGCAGTACAGCGAGTTGAAGGACTCGATCGGGCTCGGTCCTGATTCCCAGATCCTCCTGATCAACTCCGAGGGCAACACCGACCCTGACTACTTCCGCCACGTTGCATGGGAAGGTGCGAACTCTGTTCCTGCCGATTACCGGTGGTCGTCACGGATCGACGACAGCGCGTAGCGGACCAGCGTTCGCAAAGTCATCCGCGTCGATGCCATTGCCGAGCGCTAGACCTCACTGTCACCCCGAGTTCCGCTCGCGGTGTAACACGGAGTCACGTCAACCCTTCGATCTGGAGTCCAAGGAACTGCCGGTCTGCATCCGCTGTTGCGAGCTGTTCTGCCCGTTCGAAAGCAGCTCTCGCTGCCTCTGTCTTGCCGAGCTGACGCAGTGTCGTTCCCAGGGTCGCATACATCAAGTGGTAATTATCGAGTTCCGGCCCGATCGCATCGAGCGCTGCGAGTGCAGCTTCCGGCCCTTGGGCCTCCCCGATGGCGATCGCCCGGTTGAGCGCGACCACCGGGGTTGGCATGACCGCGTAGAGATGGTCGTACAACCCGACGATCTGGTCCCAGTCGGTCGCTTCGAATGAATCAGCGTCACAATGCACAGCCTGTATCGAGGCCTGGATCTGGTATGGCCCGGGTTGGTCGCGCCGAACACATTCCCGCACGATCGCATGTCCCTCTGCGATCATCGCCCTGTCCCAGGTCGTGCGGTCCTGGTCGCGCAGCACCACGATGGCCCCGTCTGCTCTGCGCGCCGACATCCTCGATTCGCTGAGGAGCATCAACGCGAGCAGCCCCGCCGCCTCTGGCTCGTCCGGCATCAGCCCGACGAGGACCCTGGCCAAGCGGATCGCTTCGCCCCGCAACGGCGCGCGCTGTGGATCGTCCGCACCCGTGTTGTAGATGAGGTACACCACCAGGAGAACGGACCGGAGTCGATCGGGGAGCTCAGCTTCCGATGGCACCCGATACGGGATCCTGGCGGCCTTGATCTTGTACTTGACCCTCACGAGACGCTTCGCCATTGCCGATTCGCTCACAAGGAACGATCGAGCTACCTCATCCACGGTCAGGCCGCCGAGCAGACGTAGGGTCAACGCGACCTGATGCTCCGTGCGTAGAGCGGGATGGCAGCATGTGAAGATGAGTCGGAGTTGGTCGTCTTTCACCGGTCCGTCCTCTTCCAGATCGTCATCGGTGGGGTCGTACGACGTGCCTTCCGTCTCCCCGATCTGCCGATACAGCTCCCTGCCTCTGGCAGAGCGCCGGATGTCGTCGATGGCACGGTTTCGTGCGGTCGTAACGATCCACCCTGCCGGATTGGGAGGGATACCGTCGCTGCGCCACCTGGTGTTAGCGGCGACGAATGCGTCTTGAACGGCGTCCTCGGCGAGCGTGATATCGCCGAAGACGCGAACCAGTGTCGCCACCGCTTGACCGTACACCTCCCGGAACACGCTCTCGATGACGGTCCCATCTTGATCGGCGGCGACACGGGTCACTGCATCAGGCGCTGTGTGTGTCGACGAACGGACGGACTTCGATCGGGCGGTTGATGGTGTCCACAACCCGCCCTGCCCATGCCAGTGCCGCATCGAGGTCGTCCGCATTGATGATGTAGAAGCCGGCGATGTGCTCCTTCGACTCCGCGAACGGCCCGTCGGTCACAACCCTGGCGCCATCACCGGGACGGACCACGGTTGACGCGTCAGCGTCATGGAGCCTGGCACTGAAGGCGAACGTACCGCTCTCTCTCATGTCGGCTTCAAGCGCTCCCATCGTCTCCATGGCCTTCTGCATGTCCTCAGGCGTCATCGGCTCGTGGACTTCGCCCTCGGTGGCGTACGTGGACAGTAGATACTGGCTCATCGGCTTCTCCTTGCTCCGGTGCGGGCTTGTCCCCCACACTCACACTACTTACGAACAAGCGCGTCCGATGAGGACATCGAGCGCGAAGTTTCTTACGGGAGAGCGTGCCGGCATGTGTGCGAGTCCGGCGGAACACGCGAGTGGGGGGCGGCAATCGCCGCCCCCCACTCGCACTTTGTTCTGAACGGACCGGGTCAGCTACTCATGAAGTCGTAGATGAAGTCCTGGACGTTCTGCCGATCCGTGCGGAAGACTCCGCCCGTACCTGCGCAGTTGCCGTTGAGTCCGAACGATGTGACACCTGCCACGACGTTGCCGTCACCAACTCCGTCGATGAAGTTCGGTCCACCGGAGTCGCCGAAGCACGTTCCACCGGTCGAGTGATTGTTCGACAGGAGCAACGAGAAGTCACCCACGAGTCCCGGCACGTTGATCGCGTTGAGCTTCGGATGCGAGATGTAGCGCACCCTTTCGGCTTCAACGAAGACGGGGTTGATCATCTGGAGGCCGTAGCCGACTGCCGTGAACTCTGCCTTGTTCAGGCCTCTCGAGGTTGCATACGCATCGAGAGAATCGACCTCTGGCAATGTGCCGTACAGATCGCCGTCTTCGAGTTCGACTGGAGACTCGAGCTCGATCATCCCGACGTCATTCACGAAGAATGGCGCATCTTCGTAGGATGGATGAGCGGCCCAGCGAATCGCCTCGACGGTGTTGTTGCCTGTGCCGAACGGGTAGTCGTTGTCGCCACCGTCGACGTCAGCTTCGGTGAACACACGCATTCCGGAGAACACGTGGGAAGGGAAGCCGTTCGTGCAGTGCCCTGCAGTCAGCACGTACGTCGGAGCAATGAGCGTGCCCGAACACCGGAATGCTGGTTGGCCGTCGATCTCCATGAGGATCAGGACGACCTCGGAATGATCGGTAGTTGGTTCGCCGTCCGTAATCGCCCCAGCGGGCAGTGCCATGGTGAGTGCCATTGCCAGCGCGCTGAGAAGTACAAGTATTCGTTTCACGTTCTCTCCCTTGTTGACCCGAATGCGCTATCGCATCCGGAGGCACCATACCCCATCACCAACCCCTGTGCTCTAGGGCTTTGGCGTCGATACAGCCGAAATATCGTTCGTCACAGCGCCAGAGTCCTAGGACGGGCCGTCTCGTAGAATCGGGGTTCACACGCTGGCCCCAGAATCGAGGTACACCATGCCCAAGATCATCCATGACGCGCCAAACGGGCCTCAGCCGCTCGGGCCGTATTCGATCCTCACCGAGGCGAACGGATTCGTGTTCTGTTCCGGGATGATCGCGATCGACCCTGCAACGGGGAAACCGATCGACGGTGACGTGGTCGATCAGACGCATCAGGTCATGAAGAACATCGGTGCGGTCCTCAGCGACATCGGCCTCGGATACGATGACATCGTCAAGACCACGATCTTCCTGGCCGACATTGCAGACTTCCCCGCCGTCAACGAGGCGTACGCCCGGTACGTCGGCGAATCCAAGCCTGCACGTTCGACGATCGAGGCTGGTGCCCTTCCCGGTGGCTTCGCCGTCGAGGTCGAGTGCATCGTCGCCAGATAGCCTCTTCAATCCCGATATCCGACCCCCCTCATTTCCCAAAGGAGCATGCCCATGAAACGTGAACAGGTACTTGATGCCCTCGGCATCGCAGATGTGACGTCCGGAGCCTATGCAGGCGGTTGGCGTGGAGGCGATGGAACGCTCATCGAGTCGATCGACCCGGCGACGGAGGAGGTCATTGCGACTGTCCGACAGGCCGACATCGGTGACTACGAGGCAGCGGTAGCGGCATCGAGCGAGGCCTTTGCGCAGTGGCGGATGATCCCTGCCCCCGTCAGAGGGCAGTACGTCCGTCAGATCGGTGATGCGCTCCGAGCCTATAAGGAGCCACTCGGCGCACTCGTGTCGATGGAGATGGGCAAGATCCGTGCCGAGGGTGAGGGTGAGGTCCAGGAGATGATCGACATCGCCGACTTCGCCGTTGGGCTGTCTCGTCAACTCTACGGGCTGACGATCGCATCCGAACGGCCACGTCACAGGATGTACGAGCAGTGGCACCCGCTTGGCCCCATCGGCATCATCTCTGCGTTCAACTTCCCCGTTGCCGTGTGGTCATGGAACGCGCTCCTTGCCGCTGTGTGCGGTGACACGATGATCTGGAAGCCGTCACCCATCGTTCCGCTCAGCGCCGTTGCTGTCCAGAACATATGCCACGAAGTGATGGAGGGAACCGGTTTCGAGGGCGTGTTCAATCTTGCGATCGGCGACGTCGACCCTGTCGGAAACGCCATGGTCAGCGACAAGCGCCTCCCCCTCATATCGGCAACAGGCTCGGTTCGGATGGGCCAGCAGGTCGGTACCGAGGTAGCGAAGCGGCTTGGACGCTCACTTCTCGAACTTGGCGGCAACAACGCCATCGTGGTGATGGACGATGCCGATCTCGAACTCGTCGTGCGAGGCGCGCTCTTCTCAGCGGCAGGGACGACCGGTCAGCGTTGTACCTCATTGCGGCGCCTCATCGTTCACACCGATGTGATCGATGAACTCTCCGACCGTTTGGTGAAGGCGTACGGCCAGATCCCTGTCGGAGACCCGCTCGAAGATGGTGTGCTGATCGGGCCGATGATCAACCAGGAAGCCATCGACAACACGATGGCAGCGATCGCCATCGCCCAGGAACAGGGTGGGGAACTGCTCTGTGGTGGCAACGAGATCGAAGGCCCTGGCTTCTTCTTCGAGCCGACGCTCATGAAGATCTCCAAGGATGCACCGATCGTGCAACAGGAGACCTTCGGCCCGATCATGTATCTGATCGAGGTCGACTCCTTCGAGGAAGCCCTCGCGGTCCAAAACGGAGTTCCCCAGGGGTTGTCCTCTGCGATCTTCACCGATTCGATCAAGTCGTCGGAGCAGTTCCTGTCTGCCGAGGGCTCGGACTGCGGCATTGCCAATGTCAACATCGGGACGTCAGGCGCCGAGATCGGCGGAGCGTTCGGTGGGGAGAAGGAGACCGGTGGAGGCCGTGAATCGGGTTCAGACGCCTGGAAGGCCTACATGCGACGCCAAACGGTGACGATCAATTGGTCAAAAGACCTGCCCCTGTCCCAGGGCATAGAGTTCGGGTGAGAGGAGATACCAGACGCCAGATGCCAGGCACCAGACAACGTTCTGGAATCTGGCATCTGGTATCTGGTATCTGGAATCTGTCCTAACCGAACCGGTAGCCGACCGAACGTACGGTGGTGATCCACGAAGCACGTTCTTCGCCGAGTTTGGCG